>CANNMN010000100.1 GCA_947505885.1 Rickettsiales bacterium | reverse complement strand
GTAAGAATGCATCACTTAAATCTTTTTTCTGACTGCTTGAGTGACACACAAAATCCAAGAACAGATTCTCTTGCCAAAGCAATGAAAAAAATTTCGCGCATTGGAAATGGTGTAATTGTAGTGATTAGACAACCCACCGAAGCCATCTCTCACATGCTTGAAGCAACAGACAAAAATAAAAAAACCGAGCTGCGTAACTACGGAACTGGAGCGCAAATTCTTTCTGACTTAGGGGTGAGCGACATGCTCCTTCTGACTAATTCAAAGAAGTCTGTGATTGGGCTGGACGGCTACGGGATTAAGATTTGTGGCTACCGAAAACTTTAATCTTTCTGGATTTTCGCTTTAGAAAGGATAGCGCTACACCAACTTCTCTCGTCATTTTTGTAAAAGTATAAATTCAGAAAAATGGGACTCATCTCTTTCTAACTCACCATCTCTGACAAGACATCTTATTTTTTAGAACAATTCACAAATCCCTGCGCAATTTTTGTAAGTAGTTTTGCATAGCTTTCATCTGCACCAATCACATCGAGAGTCACAAATTTAATCTGGTAATTTCTGGCCAATTTCTGCGCCGCACTTCTTTCATCAGTTGGCTCACTTACCAAACATTTTAAAGATTCTAGGCCTCGTAAATCATTAACTTTTAACTGCGAATTATGGTCGTAAGAAATTATTTTTTGCGCCTTAATTGCGCAAAAATTTTCGAAATATTGGTAAGCGTCGTGGTAGATTGCGTAACCGGTGTCGAAGCCTGCTAAGTCTGATTTTATTATTAATTCAACTTTAACGATTTCTTGACGAAATTTCTGAAAATTATTTTGATATTTTTGACAATTTTTTTTGTCAGTCTCACAAAATTTCTGCGCAACAAATTCTGCAATTTTTATTCCATTTTCTGGATCAAGCCAAAGATGTGGATCAAGTTTTTTTGAATCATCTCTGCGTTGCAAGAGTTTGATTCCATTAACCTTAGAGAGTTGATAAGCTTTTTTTTCAAGCTGAAAATTTTTAATTAATTTTGGAAAATTCTTCTCGAGTGAATCATCTACGTAAAAAATCAAATCAGCTTTAATCAGCGCAGAAACATCGCTTTTTTTTAACTGATAGTCATGCTCAGATGAACCAGGCTTAATAATTAAATTACCTTCACCACCAATCGCCAAAACAATTTGGTAGACAGGGTTAATTGAGGCAGCAAAATCAAGGCTCCAGGCCTGATTGGCAAAAATTAAAAACAGCAAAAATAATCTGAAAAATGGCATTGATCGAGTTAAAAAACATCGGATTAAAAATCGGCGGAAAGCAAATCATTGAAGGAATTTCTCTGCAACTAAAAAGAGGCAAAATCACCACGTTGATTGGCCCTAATGGCGGCGGAAAAACTTCTCTCGCACGCATTCTGCTTGGCATTATTAAACCTACTAGCGGCGAAATTTTTAGTAATAAAAAAATCAGCATTGGCTACATGCCGCAAAAGATTGAGATCGAAAAAAATATTCCGATCTCATCACGCGATTTTGTGCAACTTGAAAATGGCGCGATTGATAAAGCGCTCGCTAAACGCCTAAATGTCGAAAAGATTTTAGACAAACAAATTCACGATCTTTCTGGCGGGCAATTGCAGAAAATTTTATTCCTACGTGCACTTGCAGGAAAGCCAGATTTGCTTGTGCTCGACGAGCCTACGCAATATATGGATATTGCTGGAATTCAGGATTTTTATCAAATTATTGAAGAGGTTAGAAGTGAGCGTGGATGCACAATTCTGCTGATCTCGCACGACCTTCATTTGGTGATGCAAAAGACAGATTTAGTTTTTTGTATTAATCACCACGTTTGCTGCCACGGGGCTCCGGAGGATATTGATCAACATCCAGAATATTTGTCTTTGTTCGGAGTTTACCAACATCATCACAATCACAAGCACGGCTAGTTTGCGCACGAGACTAGCCCTCCCCTTATTATCGCCTACGCGGTTAATTAAGAGAAGAAGGCGGAGTTAGGCCAATTCTTTTACTACTGATCTTAAATCAATCGATCCCACTTCACCAATTCCCTCGATCAATGGCACATCTGCCAAAAATTTTATCCCCATTTTTTTCGCCAAATCCTTTGCGCCGTCTTTGCCAAATAAATATTTTTTTTCACCTGAAATTTCCAAGTAAGACATGTTTTGGATCAGGCCTAAAATCGGAACTTTTAACTTTGCGAAACAATCAATCGACCTCACAACATCAATCACCGCAAGACTTTGTGGCGTTGAGATAATTACTACTCCGGCGAGTGGAAATTTTTCGGCAATGCTCAAATAAACATCTCCAGTTCCTGGCGGCATATCGATCACCATCAGATCAACCTCCTTGCCATCAGCTTTCCAATTCACACTACGAATTAATTGGTAAAGAATCTTCGTAACCATCGGCCCGCGCCAGACGCCAGCGGCATTGGGATCAATCAACGAGCCAATCGAAATACATTTCACGCCGTGACTCATTAGCGGCAAAAGCAAATTGTCTTTCATCTCTGGCTTTTCGGCGAGATTCATTAAATGTGGAATTGACGGCCCGTAAATATCCGCGTCAACCAAGGCTACATTCAGGCCAGAGCGCTTAGCGCTAACCGCGAGATTACAAGCAATTGTAGATTTTCCGACTCCGCCTTTCGCCGAAGCCACAACAATAATTTTTTTTACCCCAACCACAGCCACAGGTTGATTCATAAAGTCAGCTAAAGTTTCCTTGGACATCTTTTGAAAAAAAAATTTATGAAAATTTCTGTAATCATCACCGTTTTTAACGGCGAGAAACACATTGCTTGCGCGATCGAATCATTTTTGGCGCAGAGCTATGAAAATAAAGAACTTGTCATTGTCGACGGAATTTCCACCGACGGCACACATGAAATTATTTCTACCTATCAAAAAAAATTCTCGCAAATAATCAAATGGATCAAAGAAAAAGACAGCGGCATTTCTAATGCACGCAATATTGCCTTGAAACATGTTACTGGTGATGTTGTTGGCTTTCTAGGCTGCGACGATTTTTTTCACAAAAATTTCTTCGAGGAATTTTTTTACTACGCTGCTATTAATCCGAATTTTGACGTCGCTTATTTCAATAGTTATTGCATCGGATTTTCTAATTCATTTCTGAATAGCGCAGCAATTTCTATGACAAGAAGAAATCTCATTAAGCTTTGCCCGGTGGGATCTGGTGAGTCATTTTACTATCGCAGAAAAATTTTCGAGAATCACCAATTCAACGAAAAAAATCTCTACAGCATGGATTATGAATTCAACATGGCTTTGGTCATAAAGAAAAAATATCTCTTTTTTCCAATCAATATTACTGCAGTTTTTAATCAAAATATTGGCACCAATCAATCTAGCGCAAACTCTTTGAAACAAAGACTTGAAACAGTTTTTGTCCAACTCAAATATGCGAAGAATCTGAAAGAAAAACTTCACGTCCTCTGGCGTGCAAAAAAATTACTCTTAAAAAATCCTTCAACTCTCAACCAGCTCAATTCCCTCTAAATGAAAAAGGCATTAATCACCGGAATCACCGGACAGGACGGCTCTTATTTGACCGAATTATTACTTAGCAAAGGCTACGAAGTTCACGGCATAATAAGAAGATCAAGCAGCTTCAACACTGGTCGCATTGACCATCTCTATAATGATGCAGAAATCAGCGGTAAGAAATTATTTTTGCATTACGGCGATTTATCTGACTCTTCTTCAATTTCACGCTTACTAGAAAAAGTTGTTCCAGACGAGATCTATAATCTTGGCGCACAAAGTCACGTTAAAGTAAGTTTTGATGTGCCGGAATATACCGCCGATATTGATGCGACAGGCACTTGCAGAATCTTAGATGCAATCAAAGACACGCGCATCAAAACAAGATTTTACCAAGCATCGAGCAGCGAAATGTTTGGAAAAGTTCAGGAAATTCCTCAACGCGAAACAACACCTTTTTACCCACGTAGCCCTTACGCTTGCGCTAAACTTTACAGTCACTGGCTAACCGTAAATTACCGTGAATCTTACGATCTTTTTGCCTGCAGCGGAATTTTGTTTAATCACGAATCTCCGCGCCGCGGCCAAACTTTTGTGACTAGAAAAATCACCCACGGCCTCGCTGAAATTCTTGCTGGAAAAGCAGACAAACTTTACCTAGGAAACCTCGACGCCAAACGCGATTGGGGTTTTGCTGGTGACTACGTTGAAGCCATGTGGCTCATGCTTCAGCAAGATAAAGCTGATGATTACGTTATCGCGACAGGAGAAACTTATTCAGTAAAAGAATTCCTCGAAGAAGCTTTTGGTTACGTCGGCTTGGATTGGAAAAAATATGTTGAAATCAGCGAAAAATATTTCCGTCCAGCGGAAGTTGATTTGCTAATTGGCGACTATTCAAAAGCTAAAAAAGAATTGGGCTGGGAGCCAAAAGTTAAGTTCAAAGAATTAGTTAAAATGATGGTCGATTCTGACAGAAAACTAGTTTCGTAAATAATTAACCAACCTCCTGGATTTCCTCTTTCTTAGGAATGTTGAAAAAACTAAACGCGGCATTTCCCTCACAAAAGTGAGGGAGTTCCAAAAAAAATTTTAATAAATGCAAAAAAACTCTAAAATTTTCGTTGCTGGTCATCGCGGCATGGTCGGCTCGGCAATTCTGCGCGAGTTACAAAAACAAGGCTACAGCAATATCATTATTAAAACTCGCGTCGAACTTGATCTTCTTAATCAAGCGCAAGTAGCTGAATTTTTCGTCCGCGAAAAACCGGAATTTGTCTTCTTGGCTGCAGCAAAAGTTGGCGGCATTGAAGCCAACAGATCGCAG
>CANNMN010000099.1 GCA_947505885.1 Rickettsiales bacterium | reverse complement strand
GGCAAAAACTATTCGGATTTATGTCGCTTTGACTGCGTATGGTACAGATCAATTATTGATAGAGGATATGACTCACCCGAAGTCGACACACTCAAGGAAAAAAATTACGCTTTTTTCCCGCTACTGCCACTTCTTGTTGCAATTTTTAGCACTGGCTCTGCCTTATCTCTAATCATCACAAGCAAAATATTTTTCTTCTTGGCAATTTTTGCTTTCATAAAATTTTGTAAAAAATTCATCCCGGAAATTTCTATTTTAGTCACTGGATCGGTAGTGACCTTTAATCCTTATGCGATCTACGCCAACTCGGGATACACCGAATCGCTATTTCTCTTTTTTACCTGCAGTTGTTTTTATCTGATGAAACAAAAGAGATATTTATTTTTCGGCGTCTCTGGCGCTTTTTTGAGCGCCACAAGATTAGTCGGAATTTCAATGGTCTTATCTTACTTTATCTTTACGTTAAAAGAATTTTTGTCGGCGAGATATCCACAAAAAATAAAAATTATCCTAGCTGGATTAATGCTAACTTCTGGACTGTTGGCCTTCATGCTCTTTCTACATTTTCATACTGGCAATTTTCTGATCTTCATCGATTCATCAAAGGCTTGGGGTAGGCATATCAGCAATCCAATTACCCATATTTTATTCAGATTAAAGCATTATGATCTTTTTGCTCTATTTTCAATAGGAGCGCTGTCGGCCTGCGCTTATTTATTTGCAACAAAACGCTACGAGCTAGCCATATTTTCGGTACTCTGCACAATGATACCATTATCGTCGGGATTATTAGTCAGTATGCCTCGTTACATCTGGTTCCAGGCTCCGATATTATTAGTATTGGCCAAGTTGATCAATGGAGTATTTTACTCTGGGATACCGACCTTCATCTCCATTCAGGTTATGATTCTTTTTTATTACTGCTGGCTTGATGGACTTAATTTTCTTATCTAAAAACCATGAAAAAACTCATCTCAATCGTTACGCCTTTTTATAACGAAGAAAAATCAATTTCTGATTATTTTCGCATCATCGAGAAATTTTTGAGTCAGATAAAAGATTTTGATTACGAAATTATTGCAGTTGATGACGGCAGCAGTGACTCAACTTATGAGCTGTTACAAGCAATCGCTAATCAGAAAAAGAATCTCACAGTCATAAAATTATCGAGAAATTTCGGCAAAGAATTCGCTTTAACGGCCGGCCTAGATTACGCCACGGGAGATACGATTATTCCAATAGATGCAGATCTCCAAGACCCTCCAAATTTTATTCCGCAGATGGTCGAAAAATGGCGTGAAGGCTATAAGGTAGTAATCGCCAAAAGAACATCGCGCCACGACCCCTTACTTAAAAAAATTACCGCCGCACTATTTTATAAACTTGCTCACAAGATTATGGATTGCTCGCTGCCGCAAAATGTTGGTGATTTCAGATTGATAGACAAAGTGGTGTTGGAAGACATCAAAAAAATACGAGAAAGAAATCGCTTCATGCGCGGAATTTTTTCTTGGGTCGGATATAAAACGGCGACAATTGAATATGAAAGACGAGCCCGAACTAGCGGCAAAAGTAAGTACAACTACCCCTCGATGATTAAATATGCTCTCGACGGAATCTTCTCTTTCTCCACTTTTCCAATCAAGGCGATCACCTATTCCGGTCTGATAATTTCTCTCTGCTCTTTTGGTTACATGCTCATAACAATTTACGACAAACTCTCTGGCCGTACCGTGCCAGGATACGCCTCACTCATGAGTGTCATTTTATTTCTCGGCGGAATAAATTTTATTTTTATTGGAATAGTTGGCGAATATGTCGGCCGTATTTTTAACGAAACTAAGGGGCGTCCTCTTTATCTCGTAGAAGAGGTGATAAGAAATAAAAAACAGAACTAATTCGATGCAAGAACACACTTACGAGATTGAATCAATTATTGAGCGAGATCACTGGTGGTATGTTGTCAGAAGAGAATTATGTAAAAAATATTTAGATAAATATTCAAAAAACGCAGCGATTATTGATATCGGAAGTGGCGCAGGAACGAATCTTAGATTGTTGAAAGAGATGGGATTTACTAATTATCACGGCCTTGATTTCAGCCCACTTTCAAAAAAAATTTGCGCAGAAAAGAAAATAGGTGAAGTGGTAGTTAGAGATATTTACGACTCAAATCTACCTAGCGACTCTTACGACGTAGTATTAATCACCGATGTACTCGAACACCTGAACGACGACTTAGAGGCCTTAAAAGAGATCCGCAGGATACTAAAGCCAAATGGGGTCGCCATCATTACCATACCTTGTTTCATGAGCCTGTGGGGAATCAATGACAACACGTCGATGCACAAAAGAAGATATCTGCTAAGAGACATTAAATCGAAAATTAAAAATTCGAAAATGAGCGTTACGGAAGCTTATTATTTTAATTTTCTTCTCTTCGTTCCAATTTTTCTTTTCAGAAGAATCGGCACGTTTTTTAAACTAAAAATTGTTAGCGAAAATTTTGTTAACACGAATTTTCTAAACAAATTTTTTAAAAATATTTTTAGGGTCGACATTGCTTTAGCAAAAAAAATACACCCTCCTTTTGGGGTATCTTCCTTTATTTTGGCAACCAAATAATTACCTAATCTTATCGCAAAATAATGAAAAAACTAATTTCAATAATCTCTCCGGCCTTTAATGAAGAAGGTTGTGTTGATGAATTAGCCAAGCGAATCAGATCCGTCTTTGCCAAAGAAAATGAAAAATATGAGTTTGAATCAATCATTGTTGAAAATGGTTCGACCGATTCAACTTATGAAAAATTACTGGCAATCAGCAAGGCGGATGTACGTTTCAAAATCATAAAATTATCACGCAATTTTGGATGCGATGCCGCTATCGCTACCGGCCTCAAATATGCGAAAGGTGACGCCGCAGTAATTCTTTATTCTGATTTGGAAGATCCGGTTGATGTGATTCATAAATTTTTACGTAAATGGGAAGAGAACTATCTCAATATTTATGGCATTGTCCGTAAAAGAAATGGAAGCTGGTTGCGCAAAATAAATTCAGAAATTTTCTATTGGTTGGTAAATAAAATGACCAACAACATCATTCCAAAATACGCTTCAGACTATCGCCTAGTTGATCGCAAGCTCTACGAAGCAATTAATAAAATGCCGGAAAAAAATCGCTTCATGCGCGGTCTTTTTGCTTGGGCAGGATTTAAATCGATTGGCGTTCCATTCGATCGCGAAAAAAGATTCTCTGGCCATTCTAAAGCTTACAGCCTCCCTGTATTCAAACTTGCAGCCTTGAGCATAATGGCCTTTTCTCACTTTCCTCTGCGCATCGCTACATTTCTCGGCATTGCCTTATCATCAACTTCCTTCATCTCTTTATTGCTCTTAATTTATAAATTTATCTTTTACGGAGTGCCATTCGTCGGCTTTGGAACCATTGTCTGTCTGATGTTAATGCTATTCGGATTTTTGTTTATAATTCTCGGGGTAATTGGCGAATATATCGGAATGATCTTCGAAGAAACAAAAGCAAGACCAACTACAATCGTAGAAGAAGAGGTTGGCTTTAATTACTAAATCACACTTTTAGAAAAGAAAACTTTGTAGTTACGATGCTGATATCAATCTTTTAACCTCTCACAAAACTCAGCAATAAAAAATGAATCCGGCACTTCTTCTCACCATTCGTCTACTCGCGGTTCTCTTGATCGCATTCTTCGCAATTCAACCTTTCAACTGGTTTTGTCAAATCAGTCAAAAATGTCAGCCATTTTTTCTTTCCTATTACTTTCCCAAAGAAATTGGCAAAAAAATTAGACTCTCTGTTAACGCTCTCGACTACAGCGACAAAGTGGAATTCACAGTGATAAAACCAGATGAGGAAACTTATACCAACAGTAAAGAATCGGCAATTTATCACGTCAAAAATATTTCAAAAAAAACTATTCACTTTCGTCCGACCTTAATTGTTGAGCCGAAATATGTCGCAAAATATTTGATTCTCTATCAATGCCTGTGCCTACACAAATACAGACTCAAAGCTGGGGAAGAAATAGAGATGAAGATGGAATTTATGATCGATAAAAAAATCGAGAGTGACGAAAGATTTAATAAAGATGAGCTGATCAATATCGGATATAAAATTTAAATCAGATTCTCTTTCGCTGGAAATTTCTTTGTCTTCACGTCGATAGAAAATTTCGCAACCGCCGCTGAAATTTTTTCTGCTAAGTTCTCGTAACGAGTCACAAAACGCGGCTTAAATTCTTGATTGAGTCCGAGTAAGTCATCAATCACCAAAACCTGTCCGTCACACTCTGCAGAAGCTCCGATGCCGATTGTTGGAATTGAAATTTCTTGCGTAATTTTCGTCGCAAGATCCGCGGGAACCGCCTCAATTACTAAGGCAAAAGCGCCGGCTTCGGCAATTAATTTTGCCGTTTCTAAAATTTCTTTTGCTGAATTTTCGTCGCGACCTTGATAGCGATAACCGCTCATTTCTTCTACTTGCTGCGGCAACAATCCAACATGTCCAACCACATTAATTTTATTTTCGACAAGAAATTTTACTGTGGCGACTAAATCACGCGAAGTCTCAATTTTAATAGCATCACAGCCCGTCTCATTAATTACTTTTTGTGCCGATTCCAAAGCTTGCTCGAGAGATTTTTCATAAGTTCCGAAAGGCAGATCAACAACAACTAAAGATTTTTTTACCGCCCTCACCACGGCTTTGCCGTGATTAATCATCATTTCCAAACTCACTTCGATGGTGTTTTGAAGACCGTAAATCGTCATTCCAAGCGTATCTCCGACTAAAATAATATCGCAATATTCATCAAGAAT
>CANNMN010000098.1 GCA_947505885.1 Rickettsiales bacterium | reverse complement strand
GCTAGATCACTCTTGGGATGGCAGATTTCAATTAAAACAGATTCCATTCATAGCAAGGCGCGCATCGATTCAATCGATGGTGATTATTTGCTTGGCCTGCTCAATGAATTCGATGTAATTGTAATCGCCGGATTTCAAGGAATTCACGAAGAATCAAATCGCATTACCACACTTGGTCGCGGCGGTTCCGACACCTCTGCCGTTGCCATTGCCGCCGCAGTAAAAGCTGATCTGTGCGACATATACACTGATGTTAGCGGAGTTTATACGACAGATCCCCGCATCACTGACAAGGCGCGCCGCTTAAAAAAAATTACCTACGAAGAAATGTTGGAGATGGCCTATAGCGGATCAAAAGTTTTACAAACCCGCTCGGTGGCAATGGCAATGGCTCACAATGTGCGCGTGCGCGTGCTCTCAACTTTTGAGGAAGTGAACGAAAATTCAGGAACAGTTTTGGTCAATAACAACGAGGAAATCATGGAACGCAGACTCATTACCGGCATCAGCTATAGCAAAAACGACGTACGCATTACTTTAGCTAACATGCCCGATCATCCCGGTCTTTCCGCCACCATTTTTGGAGCGCTGGCGCAAAAGGAAGTCAATGTCGACATGATCGTGCAGAATATAAGCTCGAGTGGAAAATTCATCGACATCACCTTTACCGCAGGAGTAGATGAGCTTGAGCGCGCTAAAATGGCGATCGAATCAATCAAAGATGAAGTAAAATATTCTGAGCTAAAAATTGACGGTAACATCGCCAAAATTTCAGTTATTGGCGTTGGAATGATTAGCCATTCTGGCGTTGCTCACACCATGTTCAAAACCTTGGCAGAAAAAGGTATTAACCTACTTTTGATCTCAACTTCAGAAATAAAAATTTCAGTGTTGATTGAAAAAGAATATGGCGAGCTAGCTGTTAGAATTCTTCACGATGCTTACGGGTTGGGAAAGAAGTAAGCAAAATAGAATTATTATACTCCGCTAAATCCGGAATCCAGAACAACGAATTTTGAAGCGAAGATTAATCCTCTTTGATTATCTCATTCGCAGGAATAACGAGTAGATAATTTTTAACGCGGCGCAGCTCTCAAGAGCTTGATTTCATTGAATTAACGAACAAAATTACTTTTATCCTCGCAGAAAAAAGTTCATTTTGATTCGTGATTAAAATGCTTGAGAACCATCAAATTTTTTAGGAAATTTCTCCATTCACCGCTGCATAACTTCTCTCAATTCGATTAAGAATAGATTTAATCAAACGTTTCGAAGGTCTGATTTGCCTGCGAGCAAGACGATTCATCAATAAATGCTCCATCGCCTCAATTCCAGGATTTTCAATCGCAACAATCACAATATTTTTGAGGCGTGAATTAAGATCCTTAAGGTGAAAACTCTGTAATTCTCTCGTGCTCAATAGCAAAAATGCTCCAGCCTCATGGGCCGAATTTACTAGGCGCAGCAATGCTTCTTCGTCAGTAATTTTGTAAAAATCTTCGAGAATGTAAAATTTATCAGCGCAAAAAAATTCAACCGGATTTGCAGAAAAAATTTCTTCCTTATTTAAAAATTTAGCAGCGAATTTTTGAACAAAAATGTGTAGTAGATGAGTTTTCCCTGAGGCCTCAGCGCCCTTTAAAATCAAAGATGGCAGCTGGGCAGAAGAAAATTTCTCCTGGGCAAAAAACTTCTGCAAAAAATTCCGCGCCACAAGATTCTCTGCGAGCGCAAGAAAATCTTCTTCGCGATAAAAATTCGTTTCATCTTGGAATGGAAAAGATAGCTGACTCAAATTACTCGATTACTTTTGGCACCGCATAATATCCGTATTTCGCATTTTTGGCATTTTTCAAAACATCCTCTGCGATGTTCCCATCAGTTATCTCGTCACGATTTAAACGCAGCGAAATTTCATGAACATTGGTCAATGGCTCAACATTGCTCACATCAACTTCATTTAATTTTTTAACCCAGGATATGATACTACCGACTTCTTTCGCTAGCGTTTCGCGATTTTCTTCAGGAACCTCAATTCTTGCTAAACGAGAGATTTTCTTAAAATCTTTCTCACTGATATCAGACATTTTTTAAAAAGTTTAAATGAAAAACGGCCGCCTAATGGCACTTGATGTTGGCACGAAAAGAATCGGCATCGCAACTTGTGATGCAACTAGATTAATCGCTACTCCACGAGCAATTCTTAATCGTCACGACAACATTTCCGATCTAGCTAAAATTAAAGAATTTGCTGAAGAAAATGAGGTTGTTGGGATCGTAATTGGGCTTCCGATTGGCTACGTAGAAACTTGCAAGATCATCAAAAATTTCGCCGAAAATCTCGAAAAGATTTTGGAGAAGAAAATTCCAATTATTCTTTTTGATGAAAGTTTAAGTAGCTTCGAAGCCAAAGAAATTCACGCTTCGCCGCTTTCGCGCAAAAAAAATAAATTCGTCGACGACATCGCTGCGGCAATAATTTTAGAGCACTTTCTTCAGAGCGATAATTAGATCTTGGATCATCGAAATACTGTGAAGTGGTGTTACCGTAATACGCAGGCGCTCATCACCCTTAGCAACTGTCGGATAATTAATGTGCTGAATATAAATGTTGAACTCTGCAAGTAACCTCTTTGAAACCTCTTTGGCCCTAGCCGCATTGCCAATTACTACCGAGATAATGTGTGAATTATTTTTAATGATTTCAATGCCGGCTTGTGCAAACTCCGCTTTCAACAATGCGACATTTTTGTGCAGAGCTTTACGCGCTGAATCGTCAATTTGTGCCTGACGAATATTGGAAATAGTTGCTGCGGCAATCACTGGCGGAAGAGCTGTTGTAAAAATAAATCCAGAAGCAAGACAGCGAATCGCATCAATAATCTCTGCTTTTCCTACAATATAGCCGCCAATTGTTCCGAAGGCTTTTGCACAAGTCCCTTGGATGATATCAATCTGTTCAGACAGTCCTAATTCTTGGCATAAACCAGCGCCAGTTCTTCCGTAAAGCCCAACAGCATGCACCTCATCGATGTAAGTTAGGGCTGAGTATTTTTTAGCAAGGTCGATGATCTTAGCAACTTCACCAAAATCTCCATCCATTGAATAAACCGATTCGAATATGATTATTTTTGCCTGGTTCGTTGGATATTTTTTTAGTAATTCTTCGAGATGAGTCGCATCATTGTGGCGAAAAATTTCTTTGTTAGCACGACTATTTCTAATACCAGCAACGATCGAGGCATGATTTTTCTCGTCAGAAAAAATTACTAAATCTGGCAGAATTTTTGCCAGAGTTTGAATTGTCGCATCGTTAGCGACGTAGCCAGAAACAAAACTTAATGCCGATTCTTTGCTGTGTAATTTTGCGATTTCATTTTCCAGCTCGATTAAAATATTACTAGTTCCAGAAATATTTCTTGTGCCTCCCGCACCAAGACCATAGAGCTTCAATGCCTCTTTGGCCCTCTCTAGAGCTTCCTTATTTTGCCCAGATCCTAAGTAATCATTAGAACACCAAATGGTAATTTTTTTACCGTTTTGATTGTTAATCGCGCATGGAAATTCGCCGCAAATTCGCGAAATATTTAAAAATTCGCGGTAACGATTTTCTTCTTTGAGACTCTCAATTGCTTGTTTGAAATGCTTTAACATTAAAGGCTCTGGTAAAATTTCACCGCGTTTGAGTCAGCAAAAATTTTTTCAAAATTAATCGATTTAATAAAAACACCTTCGAGACAACGGGCACGTGACAATGCTACGTAAACTTGACCGGGACTGAAAGCGTCAGACAAATCACAAGAAATCTTGTCTAGGGTCAAGCCCTGTGATTTGTGAATCGTCATTGCCCAAGCAAGAATTAATGGCACCTGACTTACTCCAGCCTCGATTACAACAATTTTTTTATCGTTGTCGAATTTTTCAATTAACCATTCTTCAGGCGCAATTGTGATAATTTTTTTATTCTCAAACTCGACTACTGGATGTGATTTACGGGATGAAAAATCACGCACAACCCCAAGCGATCCGTTAATTATCCCTTCTTTTTGGTAAGTATTTTTAATCATCATTACCTGCGCCCCGACCTTTAATTTCAGCATTTCGGCCGCTAAACAATTTTTCTTCAAAAATTCAATTCGCGATGGCTCGCCGAAATACTCTGCAACATGAACTACTTCTTCGCGCGGAATTTTCTTCAGCTCCAAAGCATTTATTTCCTCAACTTTGAGATTATGGGTAGTCAAAATCGTCGGACGAATCGCGCCATCGTCGCTTACAGAGATTCTTGATTCCAAGACTTCACGATCACTTTTATCGAGAGTTCCGATGCGTAAATTATTCAGAATTTTTACAAAATTTTTATCGCCTTGACGAAAACTTCCATCGAGCACTACGGCCTGTAAATCTAGGTTGCTCCAGGTTTGAGAGTTAAAGCAAAAATTGAAATAATTACTACCTCGATTAACCGGCGGAAGCTGTAAAAAATCACCAAATAACAACATCTGAATCCCGCCCATTGGCTTTTCATTTTCACGCACCGCTTGAAAAACTTGATTAAGAATTTCAAAAACTTCTCGCGAAATCATCGAAACTTCATCAATAGCCAAAGCCTTGGCCTGCTTTATCTTGCGCCGCACTCGTGAAAATTTTGCTGTAAAGATATTGTCGATTATTTGTTCGATCGGGAGGTTAGCAAGTCCGATCCCTGCCCAAGAATGGATTGTTGTGCCGCCAATATTGACCGCAGCAATACCGGTGCTTGCTGTTACTTCGAGACCGCGACCGGCATAATTTCTTTTAAGAAAACTTAAGAGGTAAGATTTGCCACTACCCGCGCCGCCTGTGATAAAAAGGTTTTTGCCCTTTTCAAAAGAATCGACTACCGCAGATTGCGCGGGTGACAAATCAGTGACTTCCATCTATTTTGCAGCTCTAACT
>CANNMN010000097.1 GCA_947505885.1 Rickettsiales bacterium | reverse complement strand
GAATCGAAGTTCCGCAAATTTCTAAACACTTCCGCGCCCCTACAGATCTAGCTGCATGCTATATTCTTTTTCATGATTCATCAATTCATCAACAAGAAAGTGAGCAAGAATTTTTCGATGAATTCGAGAGAGTCCGCGTAATCGCCGAAGTAAAAAACATCTACCGCGGCGCCGCACAAAATATTCTAGAAAAAATTAGGCATGATCTTTCGTCGGACATAATCGCACCTTTTTCTGCCGCTCTTGAGAAGTCAGGAATCCAAAAAAATCTCTCACTAATCCTTCTTGATGAAATTTTTTCTCAAGATTTTTCCAATGCCATCGAAAAAAACCTCAGCAAAAAAATCATCCGCGAGATAAAAAACCTTAGTAAAAAAACCTCGGATCAATCTGCTTTCGCCCAAGGAGTAGCAAAGCTTCTTGAGATGTTAAAAAAAGAAGAAGAAGTAGAGGAATCAAAAGAAGCAGAAGAAAAAAAGAGTGAATCAAAAAATGATTCACCAAGTTCAAACCAGGAAAATATTGAGTCTGAAGTTGAGTCAGATGGCGTTACTGAGTCTTTGAGTCAGTCAAAAAGTTCAGTTCAAAGCGAGGGTAAAGAAGGAGTCGAAAACTCTATTCCGATGAAGCTTGGCCTAGAAAAATCAACTGCTAAAGAAGATAAAATCGAATTCAAAAAGGCTTACAAAATTTACACGACAAAATTTGACGAAGTGGTTTTTCCGCAAAAATTGACGAGCAAACAAGAGCTTAAAACATTGCGTGATCAGCTTGATCTTCGCCTGGTCAAGCTCGCCACGACTTCAAAAAAAATGACGCTGAAGCTGAAAAGAAAGTTACTTTCTAAGCGAGATTTTCTTCTGGAATTCGACTCTTCACGCGGAATTTTAGATCGTAAAAAACTCACGCGATTGGTTACAAATCCTCTATCTGATGATGTTTGGGTAAATAGTAAAAATCATCAATATCAAGATACTGCGCTAACTATCCTTCTAGATAATTCAGGATCGATGCGCGGTCAACCTATTGTTATGGCGGCTCTTGCTTGCGAAATTATTGCTGAAATTTTGGAAAAATTTTCTGTTAAAACCGAAATTATCGGCTTCACCACTTCAGACTGGAAAGGCGGAAGAGCGCGTAAACTCTGGGAAAGTTCGGGTCGACCAAGCAATCCCGGTCGTTTAAATGAGTTGCGTCACGTCATTTATAAGCATTTCAATCAGAAATTTAAGAAGGCAAAAACTAACTTGGGATTGATGTTGAAAGAAGGGGTGCTTAAAGAAAATATCGACGGTGAAGCCTTGCTTTTCGCGCGCTCACGCCTGATGCAACAAAGCGAGAAAAGAAAAATTTTATTAGTAATTTCCGACGGCACGCCAGTTGACGACTCAACCAATTCTGCCAATGACAAAGACATTTTAACTGAACATCTGCATCACGTTATTAAAAAAATCGAGAAATCGAGAAGGGTTGAGATTGTAGGCATTGGTATTGGTCACAGCACTGATGATTTTTATCGCAATTCAACTGCAATTAAATCACCTGAAGAACTCGGAGACGTAATGATTGAGAAGGTGGTTGATCTTTTGTAGGCCTCTTACTTATTGTTCGCGCAGGTTTTCAATCTAAATTTTTCAAATGACTGCTCAAATAATTAACGGCAAAGAAATTGCAGCTGAGATGAAGTGCGACATCGCTTTACGAGTTACTGAGATAAAAAATAAATTTCATGTTACGCCAACTTTAGCGGTGATTCTTGTTGGCAATGATCCGGCGAGCGAAGTTTATGTAAGTAATAAAGAAAAGGCTGCTCACGGCGTTGGCATGAATTCGATTCAATTCAAAATGGCGGCGGATATCTCTGAAGACGAGCTAGTTGCAAAAATTGAAGAGCTTAATTCTGACAAAAAAGTTCACGGAATTTTGGTGCAACTTCCTTTGCCAAAGCATATCGAAAGTAAAAAAGTTATTCACGCTATTAATCACCGCAAAGATGTTGACGGTTTTCACGTAATTAATGTGGGCAAACTTTCAATTGGTGAAATTGATGGTATTGATAAAGCAATGGTGCCATGCACTCCACTGGGTTGTGTTCATTTATTAAAATCGGCAAAAGGTAAAGATTTAGCTGGTTTAAAAACTTTAATTATCGGCTCTTCAAACATTGTTGGGCGTCCACTTGCGCGACTTCTGATGCTTGAAAATTGCACCATTTCCGTTGCAAATCGCAGCACTCGTGATTTGAAAGCAGAGTGTTTGCAAGCTGACGTAATTATTTCTGCCGCTGGCGTGCCCGGATTAATCAAAGCTGAAATGGTGAAGAGTGGTGCCGTGGTTATTGACGTTGGAATCAATCGTGTTTTAACTGATGAAGGAAAGTTCAGATTAGTCGGCGATGTCGATTTTGAAAATGTAAAAAAAGTCGCTTCTGCAATCACGCCAGTTCCTGGCGGAGTAGGGCCGATGACTATCTCTTATCTCTTACAAAATACTCTCGATTGCTGCTTACAACAAGTCAGCAACTAACAATAAATAAACTAAAATATGTCAGACGAAATCATCGAATTGATCAATAAAGCTAAGGCGCAAGTCAGGCGTGACAACCTGCTAAGCTTTCTTGGAAAAAATAGTAAAGTCGCTTTTAGGGTGATTTTAATTGTTGCCATGGCAGGAATAATGTGGGTTGGATTTAGCGTTTACAAAAAAGCAAATAAGGAAAAATTTGTAGAAATTTTTCACCTTTCCTTGGTTGATCAACAAACTGGAGAGCTCGAAAAAGCAAAAGAAAAACTTAAAAAAATCGCTGAAGATAATTCAGCACCGAGTGGCATAAAGTCTTTAGCCTCATTGCGTTACGCAGCTTTTTTGCTTGAAGAAAATAAAAAATCTGAAGCGGTCAAAATTTATTTGGAAGTTGCTAATTGCAGATCTTGCGAAGATTACGCTCGTGATTTGGCAAAATTATTGGCAGTAAAAGTTTGGATGTCTGACGAGTCAGAATTGCAAAAGGCCGATCTCAATGAGCGCATTAAAAAACTCGAAGATTCAGCAAAAATTCTTAAGGGAAATATTGCTGAACAAAGAGCTTTCCTGGAGATGAAAAAAAATAACCTTGAAGAGGCTCACAAGATTTTTGTCGAGATTAAAAAAATTTCTGAAAAGCAACCAAACCTTCAAGCGCGGGCTGTTGACGGAATTAAGATGGTTGAAGGAAAAGGATTTCAGCCAAAAGCTGAAGAGAAAAAATGAAGAAATTTGCAGTAATTTTTTGTACAAGTTTACTGCTTTTTTCCTGTAGCGACAAGGACAAGGAATATGACAAAACAAAAGCATTTTCTGTCTTTACAGCTATTGATCCAATCAAGGTTGATGACTCTCTAGCAAAGATAGAAACTACCTTACCCAAGCAGCAAAATAATGATTCTTGGACAGGTTCATCAAGTGTAAAAAATCAGTTCGTAGAAAATTTGGCTAAAGATTTTTCTATTGTTGAGCGCGGATTTTTTTTCAAAAAAACTAAAGAAATTTCTTTAAGTAAATCTTCACCGGTTTGGTTTTTTTACTCTGGTGAAGTCAGAGAGCACTTTGTTTTTTCGCCAATCATTAAAGATGGAAAAGTTGTTGTTTTAGATAGCGCCGGAGTTCTTAGTTCTTACGATCTCACCAGTGAAAAGAAAATTTGGAAGTCGCAAATTTTTGAAAAATCTTTCTTAAAAAATTACCGCACTCCTCGAATTGGTTACGCTGATGGAAAAATTTTTGCCATCTCTGGAGTAAATCGAATTGCTGCTGCAAGTGAAGTTGATGGAAAGATTTTGTGGTCAAAAGAGATCTCTTCGATTCCGATTTCTTCACCAGTTTCTGACGGAAAACGTGTTTACGTTTCGACCAATGACAATAAGACCTACGCCTTTGATGTTAATAGCGGGGAGTTAGCTTGGGTGCAGAACGGCATTAGTCGCGCAACGGCAATTCTTGGCGTTGCCGACCCAGTGATTTTTGGTGATTATTTAATCGTCTCTTATTCTTCTGGCGAAATTTACGCGCTGAAAAAACAAACAGGAGATGCCGCTTGGTCACAAGATTTAAATCTCAGCAAAGCAACAAGCTCTGACTTTTATTTAAACGACATTGATGCCACGCCTTTAGTTAAAGATGGCATAATTTATGCGATTGGAAATGGCGGCTTAACTGCGGCGATTCGACTCAAAGATGGTAATTTTTTGTGGAAGAAGCAAATCGCCGGAATCGTTGATTTTTGGGCGGCTGGAGAGTTTTTATTTGTAATCGACAATAGCGATAAACTACTAGCGGTTAGCAAAAAAACCGGTGGCATAAAATGGATTTCGCAACTTCCAGAATTAAAAAAACCTGATAAGCCACAAACAAAAATTTTCTATTCTGGCGTTGTAATGGCTGGAGATAAACTTTTGATTTCACGCGCCGACGGCAAGCTTTTAATCGCTTCACCTTTCGATGGAAAAATAGAAAAAACTTTCGATTTCGACAAAAAAATTTCTCATTCGCCAATTGTGGTTAATGATAAAATTTACCTCCACAGCATCGGAAAATACACGATCGATCTAATCGAGATTCAATAAGCAGCTCTCTAAAAAATGAAAAAACTTCCTGAAAAATATGACGCAAAAACGCGTGAAAAATTTTGGCAAAATCACTGGAGCGAAAAAAAAATTTTCGCCTGGAAAAATGATTTGCCAAAAGAGCAAACTTTTGTAATCGACACGCCGCCGCCTACAGTTTCAGGGCTTCTTCACATGGGTCACGTTTTTTCTTACAGCCAAGCTGACTTCGTTGCGCGCTTCCAAAGAATGTCGGGAAAAGACGTTTTTTATCCAATGGGCTTTGATGATAATGGACTGCCAACTGAACGCTTAGTTGAAAAAATTATCGAGAAAAAAGCTGGAGTTTTTGAAGCAGAAAATGGCCACGGATCTTTCGTAAAAAAATGCCGCGAAGTTGTTGATGAGGCAGAAAAAGAATTTGAAATTCTTTTCAACTCAATCGCTCTTTCTGTCGACTGGAGCCAGAAATACCAAACCATCTCGCCTGATTCACAAAAAATTTCTCAGGCTTCTTTCG
>CANNMN010000096.1 GCA_947505885.1 Rickettsiales bacterium | reverse complement strand
TGAAGCAAATCAGCAAAAGAATTTATGCCGAGCATATTTTGTTGTTCGAAGAAATTGACGGAACTTTCCCAAATCATCATCCAGACCCTACAGTTCCAAGCAATCTACAAGATTTAATCAAAACAGTTCGTGAAGAATCTTGTGATCTCGGCATCGCTTTTGATGGCGATGGAGACCGCATCGGCGTGGTTGATGATGAAGGTGAAATTCTTTGGGGCGACCAACTTTTAGTTTTTTTTGCGCGCGAAATTTTGGTTGAGAAGCCAGGTGCAACAATTATCGCTGATGTCAAAGCGAGCAATGTTTTGTTCGATGAGGTTAAAGAAGCTGGCGGCGTTCCATTGATGTGGAAAACAGGTCATTCTCTAATCAAAGCAAAAATGAAAGAAACCAAGGCGCCACTTGCGGGTGAGATGTCTGGTCATATTTTCTTCGCTGATAAATATTATGGTTTTGACGATGCGCTCTACGCAGCTATTCGGATTATTAATATTGTCGAGCAATCTGAGGTGAGTCTTTCAACCTTGCGCAAAGCTCTGCCACAAACATTCTCAACTCCAGAAATCAGAATTGAATGTTCTGATGAAAAGAAGTTTCAAATAATCGAAGAGTTGAAAAAAAATCTGCAAAAAAGCGGAGTGATTTTTAACGATGTCGACGGAATTAGAGCGATTGAAAAAAATGGCTGGTGGTTGATTAGGGCATCTAACACCCAGTCAGTGCTAGTTTCGCGCGCTGAAGCTGATTCTCAAAAAGGCTTGGAAGAGCTAAAAAATAGTCTAAAAAAACAGTTGGAATCTTGTCAGGTAACACTTCCCCCAGAATTAAAATAATCGGCCTAACTGGCGGTATTGCTTCGGGCAAAAATTTCGTTTCCGAAGTTTTTGCCAAGAATGGCGCGGTTATTTTTGATGCAGATAAAGAAGTTCATCGCTTGCTTGAGCTTGATCAATCAACGATCGACGCAGTTAAAAAAAATTTTCCGGAAAGTTTTGTTGAGAAAAAAATCGACAGAAAAATTTTAGGAAAAATAGTTTTTGCCGATAAAGAAAAATTAAAAATTCTTGAGAAGATTTTGCATCCAGAGGTGAGATCAAGCTGTCAAAAATTTTTGAAAAAAGCGAGTGAAGAAAAAAAAGAAATCGCAGTTTTAAATATTCCTCTACTTCTTGAAACTGGTCATTACAGATGTGATTACGTCATCGCTATTAGCGCTCCCATCGCCATTCGTAAAAAACGTTTTCTTGCGCGTTTAGAAAGTGCAAACGTCAAAATTTTTAATCAAATCTGCGCGAAGCAAATCTCTGATGCAGAGAGGGAAAAGAAGGCGGCTTTTGTAATTAACAGTGGTGGATCGAAGGGCGATGTTGCAAGACGAGTGAAGAGTATTATTTCTGAGTTGCGTAAGCCGCGTAAGGTTTGGAAATAAAGCTAATTCTGCTTGAGCGAAGTCGAAACCAAATAAGTGCAGCAAGATTTTCTTGCTCGCGAATTTCTGAGCAGAAAATAAACTAATCAAAGTTTTTATAATGAGCGATCAAGGCATAATCGCCAAATAAAATCCTACTATTCATCAGTAAGATTTTTGTGAAAATTGCGTCAGTTACAACTGCAAGTAAGCGGCGATTATTTACAAAGCGTGAGGCCTATTAGTAAATCGGGAATGCTTTACAGAGAGTTGCAACTTCAACTTTCACTTTTTCTTCCAGGGCCTTGTTGCCATCTTCTCCATTTTTCACGAAGCCTTCAAGTACGTCGCAAATCATGTTTCCGATGCGGTCAAATTCTTTTTCTTTGAAGCCGCGAGTGGTTCCTGCTGCAGTTCCAAAACGCAAACCAGAAGTTACGAAAGGTGAGCGCGGATCATTCGGAATCGCATTTTTATTACAGGTTAAACCTGCGCGTTCCAAAACTTTTTCAGCTTCTTTTCCGGTGAGAGTTTCAAGCGGCGTGAGATCAACAACCATTAAATGGCAATCAGTTCCGCCGGTAGTAATTTTTAATCCACGTTTAACCAAAACCGCGGATAAAACTTCTGCATTGGTGACAACTTGTTTCGCATAAATTTTAAATTCTGGACGAAGTGCTTCCCCGAAGGCAACGGCTTTAGCAGCGATCACATGCATCAAAGGCCCACCTTGCAAACCAGGAAAAACGGCAGAATTAATTTTCTTTGCCAGCTCTTCGTTATTCGTCAAAATTACGCCACCACGAGGGCCGCGCAAAGTTTTGTGAGTTGTTGAAGTTACGATGTCAGCAATGCCAATTGGAGATGGATAAATTCCGGCGGCAACTAAGCCAGCAACATGCGCCATGTCGACCATCAAAAGCGCACCAACTTCGTCAGCAATTTTTCTGAAGCGTGCCCAGTCAACAATGCGCGGATAAGAAGAAATTCCGGCGATGATTAGTTTGGGTTTATGTTCGCGGGCGAGAGCTTCGGCTTGGTCGTAATCGATGAGGCCGTCATCCAAACGAATTCCATATTGAATTGGTTTTAGCCACATCCCAGAAATCGTGCGTTGTGCGCCGTGAGTTAAGTGTCCTCCGGCCGCTAGAGACATGCCAAGAATAGTGTCGCCTGGTTGAAGCAGCGCTAAGTAAACTGCAAGATTTGCGCTTGCTCCAGAGTGAGGTTGCACATTTGCAAATTTTGCGCCGAACAGTTGGCACAAACGATCAATCGCTGCTTGCTCAACTTCATCCGAAAATTCACAGCCGCCGTAGTAACGCTTAGCTGGATAACCTTCTGCATATTTATTTGTGAAGACAGAGCCTTGCGCCTCTAAAACCGCGCGACTCACAATATTTTCAGAAGCGATTAATTCGATTTGATATTTTTGGCGATCAGTTTCTTTTTCGATTGATGAAAAAATTTCCTTATCGGAATCGCCCAAAGATGAATTGAAGGATGAAGTAGAAGATGTCATGTTTCGAATTGTTTAATTAATGCCCCGATATCGCTTTTGCTTTGCCTTGCTACACGCTTGGCTTCAATGATGGCGCGGATTTTTTGATAAGTGTTGTTAAGATCGTCATTCACTAAAATGAAGTCATATTCTTCGTAGTGACTGATTTCGGCACGCGCTTCTTTCATGCGATTTTGAACGACTTCCTCCTTGTCTTGCGCGCGGGCACGAAGGCGTCTTTCGAGTTCTTGCATTGAGGGCGGAACAATGAAAATCGAGACAACAGAATCAACATCAAACTTTTCTTTAATTTGCCTCGCACCTTGCCAGTCAATGTCGAAAAGCACACAGTTGCCATTGCGCAACTCTTCATCAACCATCTTTTTTGGTGTGCCATATTTGTTACTAAATACTTCGGCACTTTCGATGAATTCAGAATTTTTTTGCATGCGCTCAAACTCATTCTGATCAACGAAGAAATAATGTTGGCCGTGAATTTCTTGAGGTCTTTGCGAACGAGTTGTCGCAGAAATTGAAAGGCGAATTAATTGATCATTCTGAATAATCATTCTCGAAAGCGTTGATTTGCCAGCTCCAGATGGAGAAGAAAGAATGATTAAAAATGGATTGTGATTGATGAACATTTAAGTCGATTTCCAGATTGTTTTTCCGCCAGAAACATCTTCAAGGCTAACACCTTTTTCAAGTAAAGATTTTCTGATTCTGTCGGCCTCGGCGAAATTTTTTTCTTGCTTGGCGATTAGGCGAAGAGCGATTTGTTCGCTGATAAAAGATTCATCGACGGAAAAATTTTTTACTTTGCGAGATAAAAAGTTTGGGTCGTAGAGACCAAGAAAATCAAGGGTTGCAGTGAGCTCTGCCTTCTCACCTTTCTTCGACATTTGATGTAACTCGGCGATTACTTTCGACATGTTTAAGTCTTCGGCAAGGTGAGTTAAGATAATTGATGGAACGCCATTAGACAGGTTCGGGTTAAAATCAGGCGCGATGGTTTCGTGAAATTTTTCTAATGAATATTTTGCGTCATCAAGTGCTTTTTGCGTGAAGTCTAGCGGTTTGCGATAGTGCGAAGAGAGAAGAAGGTAACGAATTGTGACACCTGAAACGCCTTGATCTAAAAGGTCGCGCACGGTAATAAAATTTTTTAGCGACTTACTCATCTTCTCGCCATTTACGGTGAGAAATCCGTTATGAACCCAGAATCTAGCGTAATGCGATCCGGGAGTTGCGCAGCGGCTTTGTGCAATTTCATTCTCGTGATGCGGAAATTGTAAATCTGCGCCGCCGCCGTGAATGTCGAAATCTGTGCCCAAATATTTTGAACTCATCGCCGAGCATTCAATGTGCCAGCCTGGGCGACCCCAATTGTTCTTATCTCCCCACGGGCTTTGAAAAACGCTCGAAATATCATCTTCATCGTCAGCTGGTTTCCACAAAACAAAATCGAGGGGATCATTTTTGTAATCAGCAACTTCGATTCGCGAGCCGGCGATCATCTCGTCGAGTTGGCGATTAGCAAGTTTACCGTAGTCAGCGTAAGAGCTAACATTGAACAAAACGTGACCTTTATTTACGTAGGCATTTCCATTGGCGATCAACTTTTCAATCATCGTAATTATTTCCGCAATGTTCTCAGTCGCGCGTGGTTCATGAGTAGGGCGCAAGACATTTAGCGCGCCGATGTCGGCATGAAAAAAATCGGTGATTGTTCGAGTTAATTCTTGGATCGAAATCTTCTGCTCTTTCGCTGCTTTGTTAATCTTGTCATCAACGTCGGTAATATTGCGCACGTAAGTTACTTTTGGAAAAACAACGCGGGCGAAGCGAAAAAGAAGATCGTAAATTACTGCTGAGCGCGCGTTGCCGATATGTGGGCGATCATAAACCGTTGGGCCACAGACATACATCTTCAAGTGGCCAGGCTCCAAAGTTGTGATTGGTTCTTCTTTATGAGTTAGGGTGTTGAATAGATGAATCTGCATGAGTTTGTTTAAAGTTTTTTTGGATCCTTATAAAAGTTGGGATCCAGGCGAACTCATCGTTTGTTAAGATTACCGAATATCAACCAAGTGACCAGCAATCGCAGCAGCTGCAGCCATTGCCGGGCTCATTAGGTGAGTTCTTCCTCCACGGCCTTGACGACCTTCAAAGTTACGATTGGAGGTTGAGGCGCAGCGTTCGCCAAATTCTAGTTTGTCAGCATTCATGGCGAGACACATTGAGCATCCTGGTTCGCGCCATTCAAAACCTGCTGCGGTGAAGATTTTGTGCAATCCTTCATTTTCGGCTTGTTCTTTCACCAAACCAGATCCTGGAACAACCATCGCCAATTTTATATTTTTTGCGATGTGCTTTCCTTGCAAGATTTTAGCGGCTTCGCGGAAATCTTCG
>CANNMN010000095.1 GCA_947505885.1 Rickettsiales bacterium | reverse complement strand
TAAGAGTCTTTTTGCGCCGACTCCCAAAGAGAAAGGTGAGCTTTGTTTTTAATAACAAAATCACACATGACTTGTGCATCTTCAAATTCTGGCAATCGTAAAAATAGGCGTTCAGTTATTATTTTTGGCCAATTTGCGGTATCATCAATCTTCTTTTTCATCACTTTTTGGTTATTAAAAATTTCTGCAATATTAATTCCTTTACCTCAAACAATGAGGCGCAAACGGCTAATGCAATTTCTTTTGTGACTAGTGAAGGTCGTTTAAGATCTGGAACTACAATTACTCCGATTCCAGCGCTAAATGCCGACATAGCTCCATTGTCAGAATCTTCTAATGCGAGGCAGTTACTAACATCAACGCCCAACTTACTGGCAGCTTTTAAATATGGGTCTGGTGCTGGCTTACCTTGTGCAACTTGATCACCACCAATAACAACTTCAAATTGATCTATAATTCCCGCTAATTTTAGCTTTCTCAATGCCAGGTCATTTCTTGTAGAAGTTGCCACTGCAAGCTTTATGTTGTTCTCTTTTAAACAGTCGATCAATTCAATTAATCCTTCCTTGATGAAAAGGCCTTTTTCTGCAATTGCCTTATTATAGTCCTCATAGAAAGCCTCTGAAAATTTTTTCTGATCTATGGATCTACCTAGCTTTTTCTCTAAAAATACGTTTGAGTCACTTTCATTTAGGCCGTTCATCTCTATCAAAATTTCATCAGTGAGATTGATTCCGATAGCCTTTCCAGCTACTTGCATTGACGGTATTGCTAGGGCTTCCGTATCTAGCATCAGACCATCCATATCAAAAATAACCGCCTTAAGTTGGGTATTCATAATTTTTCTCCAACTATAAAGCAGTAGTCACCAACACTGCTCTCGTATTCATCAATGATTTTCTTGATATTGCCGAGCTCAATATCGTTTTTCAATTTCGCTAAACCTAAATTAATTTCATTTTCATTCGTAGATAAATGAAATGAAGAAATTCCGGCGCGAACACTCTCATCCAAATAGACTTCCGGACGATATTTTCCTGATTGTAAAAACCAGTCCTGCAAATTATTGGTTACAAAAAACGGCTTTTTTGTAATATTGGTAAAGCCAGCATTTTTTAGTGCATCTTCATGTTCGCTAAATCTGTGCATTATGGCTGATCCATTTTCCATCATTTTTGGGAAATATTCCCACAACCAATATTGTTTCATTTGCTCTGGAGTTGCAGTGAAAATTACGAATTTACCTTTTTTGATTACTCGAAAAGCCTCAAGATAAGCTTGTTTTATGTTCTTAATATGATGAGTTGCCAAGGTACAAATTGCACCATCAAAGCTTTTATTTTTTGCGGGGAGTTTTTTTGCATCCCCCTGATACCAGGAAATATCGGGAGATTTCTTTCTTGCCTTACTTAACATTTCTTCAGAAATCTCAATTCCACAAATGTCAATATTTTGTTTGTGCAAAGCGGTGGTATAATTGCCTGATCCGCATGCTATATCGAGATATTTTCCATTTGGTTCAGGCGATAAATATTCGGTAAGAAGTTTTGTAATTTCCGGATCAGCTTTACGGGTAGTATCGTAAGTTTTACCAATTGTGTTATATGTTGGATTTTTTCTTATTTCAGCTCCTTCTTTCATATATTACATTCATTGATTTTCATCTAAAGATTCTGGCAAAAATCCACCAGCTTGCATGCTCCACATACTCTGATAATAGCCTTGGGTTTTTAATAACTCTTCGTGAGTTCCGTCTTCAATAATTTTTCCCTTATCTAAAACGATAATTCTATCCATGTGTTTAAGCGTGGAAAGCCTGTGGGCAACGGCAATTACGGTTTTGGATTGATCATCAATTAATAGATTTAGGCTTTCTTGAATTTGGTTTTCGGTATGAGAATCGAGGCTGGAGGTTGCTTCATCCAAAATTAAAATTGGCGCGTCTTTTAAGATTGCTCTGGCGATTGCAATCCTTTGTCTTTGACCACCGGATAATTTAATTCCTCTTTCGCCAACCAAAGTTTCATAACCATTGGGAAGGGTGGTGATGAATTCGTGAATGTGAGATTTTTTTGCCGCATTCTCAATTTCAGCTTGAGTGGCATTCTCTTTTGCATAGCCAATATTTTCACCAATTGAGCGATGAAACAACATTGTGTCTTGCGGAATTAAAGCAATTTGTGAGCGCAGAGAATCGGAGCTGACAGCATAAATGCTTTGACCATCAATTAAAATATCGCCGCTACCGATTTTGAAGTTTTTTAGTAAAAGCGAAACGAGCGTTGATTTGCCTGCGCCGGAATATCCGACTAAACCGATTTTCTCACCCGCTTTGATGTGAAGGTTTAGATTTTTAAGCGTGTGCAATCCTTCTTTTTCGTAGCCAAAAGACACATCCTTAAAAACTATTTCACCTTTGTGAATTTTTAGCGCAGATGCGTTTGACCTATCAATTATTTCCTGCGAGATTTGTAGAACTGAAAAGGAGGATTTTAAGTCACCAATTTTGCCAAGAAAATCGCCAATCTCGCTGGTTAATTTCCATATATTATCAACCACAAAAAATGTCACCGTCATTACAAAGACGAAATCCCCGATTGTAATGGCATTGATGCGGCGCAAGTGAATCATAAAAAGAAGCAGTGAAACCAACATTGTGGCATAAAAAGCAATGCCAACAAACGCCATTTTTAATTCATATCTTATCCAGGCATAATCTTTTTTTGCCCGGTCATCGTTGAGAAATTTATCAATTTTCTTCAATTCCTGGCGTCTGGATGCAAAAGAAAATAATGAAAAAATATTGGTAATATTATCGGCAATAAATCCCATAGCTTCGTGATGTGAGTCTGTTGTTGCTTTAGCAAGCTTACTGACTTTGAGGGACATTCCCAGCATTACCGGAAAAAACACGCAGCACCAAATAGCCATAAAAACGAATAATTGCAAATTGATGAAAGCGAGGGCAATTATCGTAACTAATATTTCAAGCATTGGGTTCGCCAGCCGGTGATGAATTCCAAACCACAAATTATTATATCCCGCTTCTATTCCTTTGATCTTGCTTACAATTGATCCGCTATGAATATTTTGGAAAAATTGGTAGGAGTGATTTTGGATATAATCATATGCTTTTGCGGTAATGCCCGCTCTTACAAATGGCTGAGATTTCATCCAGGCAAAGTGAGAGAGTCGCCAACCGGCTTCCATGATTAAGATGGCGCCAACATATATGAATATTGGATAGGCTAAATCTAAATATTCCGGCGTGGTAATTTTTGTAAAATCATCAACCACTAATTTTATGGCATAGCTATTAACAACTTTATAGAAAGACCCAATTATTGGCGCCTGTATCATCAGCAAATACCACCATTTATAAGGCTTGATGACCGACCAGAGAAACTCCGGAATTGTGTTTTGAGGGGATTTTTTTGTCATCTAAACAGCCTTTATCCTCTTTTTTACCTCTTCATCTTCGTAATAAAAAACCTTCTTTGAGATAATTGGTTGCTCACCATCTATTGCAATAATTTGTAAATCTGGGGCTAAGCCTGCGACCTCTTGCCACGATAACAATTCAACATTTTTTGATTTATCGAGACAAGTTTGTGATATTTTATTGGCGGTTTTGAAGCTTTTAGCGGCAAAGAAAATTTTTGAGCTACAATCCGATATTATTGCCGAAGCGCCATTTTCTCCGTAAACATTTTCTATCCCTTCGATATCGGAAGTGATCAGAAATAATTTGATTTTATAGCCTCTAAAATAAGGCATTGCAGATGCTAACATTTCTGATTTTCCGATGGAATAAAACTCATCCATAAACAAACATATCCCACCATTTTTATCATTATATCCGAGTTCTCCAACTGTTGTCATCAGCCTTTCAAGGGCATGATCATAGAAGAACTGCATTACCGGCTGTAATCTATCAATATCAGCAGGATTCAACCCAACATAAAGAGTGGTTTTGTTTTTCTTAAAATCAGCAATATCAAAATCTGATTTAGAAGTTGCGTAATCTATCAAAGGATTATTCCACGGTGCTAAATAGCTGCTTAAAACCCGAATGATAGAATTTTGTTCATGCTTATCTTTTGACAAAAAAGACTTAATTTGGCTATGCGCAAATGGATGAAGATCATTTTTTAATTTCGGAAGTGCATCAGTAATTTCAGCAATTAAATCACCCACAAGCATTCTGGCAATCTCGCCAAATGATTTAGTTTTGGCGGCGTTGGCAGCAAGATAGAGAACAAGAGAGGTAAATAAATTCTTAGCTTGAGCTGAATAATCACTGCAATCTTTAATCAAAAGATGGGCAATTTTTTGAACATCATCAATAATTTTCGTCGGATCAGCACTGATAAAATCCAGCGGATTATATCGATTAGTTTTACTGTTTTCACCAAGCGGATTCCACATAAAAATCTTATGTCCGATTGAAGCTCTGTGACCACTTGTCAGTTCATAATTCTCCATTTTAATATCATGAACAATGGCAGATTCTTCAAAAGCCAAAAGACTTGGGATTACAAAGCAAACTCCTTTGCCAGAGCCATGCGGAGCGATTAATATGATGTGTCTATAATCATTATTTTCGACGAATAATTTTTTATTATCAGCATCAAGTCCAAGCAAAATATTATTTTTAGAATTCATTTTTCTCCTTAAATTTTTTGTTAATGCAGTTATATTTTTTTAGTATACCACCTGCTGGCAATGTTCATACTCATAGTTTCAAGTAACGAAAATTTCTGCATATCATGATCGCCGCAAACAACCAAAATTTGCTGAATTTTCTTTTTGACACCCATATTTTTTACTTTTCTTTCAGATTGCTGCGTAAGTTATAAGAAATTCGTTTTAGTTCCATTGATGCGCGATACAATAAACCCCTAGTAATCAATGTAAAAATTTGTTTTGGTGCAATTATTGCTCTATACAATAAACCCACCCACCCCCTAGGCATCCATTGCTTATTTGGCATTTGTATCATGCCGCCTTGATATCCAGCAGTGAGACAAATCGAATTCCAATATCTCATTTTATCAGTACCGAAAGTAAAACAGAGAATCATAACTGGATGTTCCGAACGTCCTGGTTTCGTAGAGTGAATAAATTTGTCACCAAATAAAATCCCCTTACCGACTTGGTAATTATACTCTCGAACTTGTCCATGAATGTCATAATATGTAAGAATTGGTCGCGTTGTTTACACAACCAAAATGTTTTCACGCGAATTTACGTGGTGGTGTTTTTGGTTTTTGGATCAAAGTATTCAAGCAATTTTTCGTAAGGTGTTTTGCCGTCAATTCCCTT
>CANNMN010000094.1 GCA_947505885.1 Rickettsiales bacterium | reverse complement strand
GGGTTTTGTAGGTTTTGTAAAAAGCGTGCATTTGGTAGAGAGCGAGCCTGTTGATTCCCGTGTCTTTTGTTAGCCTTACGATTATTTTTTTGCCGTAATTATTTAGGTCCTCTGGCTTTGAATTTTGACGTAAAAAATCTTCGATTTTCTCTCCAACTTTCCAACTCATTTTGACCTTCTCGTAATTCACCGAAGCGACAACATTTTCTTCTGTTTTCTTAATTGTTTGGCGAATCTCTGAGAGTAATTTTGTGTAATTTTTAGTGGTAACTTTCATCTGACTTGGGGCTTAGGGGTTAAAGGGTGGATACTGGTTTTGTAAAGATTGTTTACCCGGGTAAACAATCTCACATTTCTGGATTTTCGCCTTCTTGAAAATGACCTTGAAAATGACGTTGAAATTGAAGCGCAAAACTTAGCGCTTCATTCGCGCAGAAGTGGAAATCCAAGAAAAATTAACGAGATCTTTGAACAATTTTTTCAACCGTGTCAGAAAGTTTTTTTCCTACTTTTTCTGAGCGGTAATTTTGCAGAAATTTTTGGTGTGCGTTGGCCGCAAGTGTGCGTGCTAAATCCTGATCTTTTACTAAACGTTCAATTGCGTCGGCGAGTAATTCTGGCATTTTTTCTCTGTCGTCTTTTGAGACTTTTAAGCCATTAATTCCTTCGTCAATTACCTCGTCTGGACCCCAGCTGTTGCTGGTTACAATCGGGGTGTTGTAAAGCATCGCCTCGAGCAAAACGATTCCAAAAGTTTCTCCGAAAGAAGGTAAAACAAAAATGTCGATTTCGTTGAAGAAGGTTTTTTTGTCGGAGGTCCAACCGAGAATTTTGAAGTTTTTTTCAACACCAAGTTCTTTCGCTAATTTATTTAATTTTTCTTCTTCCGGCCCAACTCCGCCAATTAGGTATTCACATTCAATCCCTCTTGCACGTAGGATTGGCAAGGTTTGCACCATTTTGTCAAAATTTTTCTCCCAGTGAATTCGACCCAAAGATCCAACTTTTACTGGGTGGCGAAAAGCTGGTTTCACTGGCAAAACAAAATCCTTTGGAACGTCAAACATGTTCGGCATTACAAATGCTGAATCTGGCGATTTGCCTGCTTTAATCAGCTCTTTGCTGAAGTAAGAATTTACGGTAAAAACAGCATCAGCTTTAAGAAATTTTCTTGGATTAATTCCGTGGTCGACGGCAATTACTGGAAATTTTTTGCCAAGAAGAATTTGATTAATAAGTCGTGCGGCACGAACAAAAAACATTGCTTTGCCCGAGTGACACAAAACCGCATCAGGCCTGAAAAAAAGGCAGAAGAAGGCTAAGCGAAAAATTGAATAAATGTCGAAGCGATTCCAACCTGGCAATTCAAGTAATTTCGAACCAGTCGCCCTTACCGCATCTGCGTAAACCATTTTTGGATTAGTTACTGAAACTACTTCGTGACCGTTGGCAATTAAGTGCCTCGAATAGTCAATGAAACAGCGCTCAACGCCCAGAATTTTATTGTCGCTCGTCGATTTTTTGTAATTAAAGAGAGTGTTTAGAATTTTCATTTCTACCGCTTAATCTGATTCGGAACATTTTTACGGTAACTGTCAATTTCCGCCTTTGCTGCTAGGAAGCCTTTTAAATCTTTGCCGCCAAGACGTAATCCTGAGGTCGCCTTCACTTTCGCTGGATTGACTTGCACGCCTTTAACAAGAACTTCGAAGTGAAGATGCGGACCGGTTGAGCGTCCTGTCGTGCCGACATAAGCAATTACGTCGCCTTGCTTAACTTTTGAACCAACGCGGAATTTTTTGTTAAAACGACTGGCGTGGCCGTAGGCGGTAGAGTATTCGGCATTGTGACGAATTTGCGTGTAATTTCCGTAACCACCTTTAACGCCGTAGTAAGTAATTACCCCGGAACCAGCAGCAAAAATTGGCGTGCCACTTGGCGCGGCGAAGTCTGTTCCCTTGTGCATTTTGGAGTAACCAAGAACCGGGTGACGACGCAGGCCAAATCCTGAAGAAATTCGCGCGCCGTTAATTGGGGTACGAAGTAAAGATTTACGCACTGAATTTCCTTTGCCGTCGAAATATTCAATCTGAGCTCCAATCTTGTGAGAGTAGATCTCGATTGGACGCTTGTCTAAAATTAACGAAGAAAAAAGCACATTGCCGTCTTTAATTTTTTTGCCGCTCTCGTCGTAAAAACTTTCGACAAGCATTTCGAATTTGTCGCCGTCGTGAATATCGCGCTGAAAGTCGACGTCGTAACCGTAGAGGTTAATCATATTCATCATTGTGTTGGGCGATATCCCAGAGGCAATTCCGTCTTCGAACAGACTATTTTTAATTACACCGAAATATTTTGAGACGTAGCGCTTGAGTTTAATTTCAGATTTTTTTGCAGAGTAAGAGTTGTTTTGATTACGCGAAATTGTGATTCGCTCTGTTGGCGAAGGTGAAATTACAATGTTGGTAACCGTCACGTGTCGATCGACAGCTTTGTTGGTGTCGTAACCGATTTTAACGCGGTATTTTACAAGAATTTCGTCGCCAGCGGTAATTCTGTTTGGAGCGAAAACTGGCTTTATTGCAACAAGAATCGCTGAAACGTCTTGCTCTACCGCGCCAAGTTCAGTAAGAATCTGCGACATTGTCTCGCCTGATTTAATGTGGTGCTCAGCGATTTGGTCTTCGGCAAGATTAAACTTACTTTCAAGGGTGGAGAGATTAATTTTAATCGGCGTTTCGCGTAATTTTTTTTCCCGCGCTTCACGATAATCAGCGATTGAATTGAATAAATATTGCAGGCCATTAAACAGCACAAAGCTAGTTACAATCGAACTGGCAACCGGCTTGAAGAGACGATGTTCAATTATTTTGTCGACGCGTGCAGCAAATTTCTGCCAGTCAAATTTTTTTAATTTTTTAGGAGTCTTTTTCAGAAAACTTGAATTGATTGAGCAGAAGGTCGTTTTAAAGTTACGCAAATCTTAAAATTTTTTTACAAAAACATGCCAGCAAAAAAAAATAAAAAAGTTCTTTTGGCGAAAAAAAGCCAAAAAAAAATAGTGAAGAAAACACCGGTGAAAAAAGCACCTGTGAAAAAACTTCCGTTGAAAAAAACACAAGTAAAAAAGACGCCAGTGAAAAAAGCACCGGTTAAGAAAGCTCCAGCCAAGAAAATTACGGTTAAAAAAATTACAAAAGTTCCGGCAAAAAAATCTCCTGAGAAAAAGATTTTAGCAAAGAAAATTGTGCCGGTGAAGAAGGTTGTGAAAACAACTCCCGCAGAGCAAACCCCAAAGAAAAAAGAAGTAAAAAAGAAGAAAGGAGCAAAGCAAGAATTCATCCCCAAGCCAGTTACAAAAGCCGAAAAAAACTCTTTGGTAAAAGCAATTTTAGCTCGCGGTTCAACAGAAAAAAAACCAGCTCCAGCTAAAATAGAGCCCGAAACTCCTGCTTTCAGACCTTACGATAGCAGAAAGTTTGAAGTGGCAAAAAAGGCAATTGTCATTCGCAGATCGGAAGAGGGTTTAAAACTTAATTTTAAAGTCGGCGACTACGCAATCTATCCTTCACACGGGGTAGGAAAAATTTCTGGAATCGAAAAAACCGTAATTAACGGACAGAATTTCAGTTGCTACTTAATGGCTTTCGAGCGCGAAAGATTAACGATTAAAATCCCCGCTGGCAGCGTTAAAAAAATTGGTCTGCGCCATCTAGTTTTAAAACAAGAAATGGATGAGGTCTTCGTAATCCTGCGTAGCGGGATTAAGAAACTGAAAGGAATGTGGTCGCGTCGCGCTCAAGAATACGAAACAAAAATTAATTCTGGCGACATTATTTTGCTCGCCGAAGTAATTCGCGATTTAACTCGTGACATTGAAGACTCTGAAAGATCTTACTCGGAAAGAATCATTTACGAAACTGCTATTTATCGTTTAACTAGTGAATATGCAGCGATTTACAAAATCGATTTCGAGGAAGCAAAAGACAAGATCGTCATTACCGCAAAAGACAAATTAACCGGCGAACAAAGATCTACACAAAAAGATGATTTTGACGATTTTGATTTAGACGAAAAAAAACCTACGGGAGACGAAGAAGACGAAGAAGAAAATGAAGATGAAGAATCAGAAGAGGATGATGACTTCGGTGATGACGAAGATGAGGATGGGCCGAAGAAGAGAAAAAAGAAAAAGTAAATAAAAGTTATACACTTTTCTTAAACTCCTCCTGGATCCCTGCCTGAGCGGGGATCCAGGCAGACTTCAACACACTCCAAAAAACAAATGGTTCTAAAACTAATCAACGTCACCAAAAATTTCTTTCAAGCTGATCAAAAAATCACCGCAATTGGTGAAATAAATTTAGAAATTAAAGAAGCTGAATTAGTCGCACTCACCGGCCCTTCGGGATCAGGCAAAACTACCCTGTTGCAAATCGCAGGATTACTCGATTCTCCAACTTCCGGAGAGGTTTGGATTAATAGCATTGATGCCTCAAGAGCTGATGACAAAACAAGAACCGAACTCCGCAAAAATCATCTCGGATTCGTTTATCAATTTCACCATTTACTGCCGGAATTTTCTGCCTTGGAAAATGTTGCTTTGCCTTTGTTAATTCAGGGGAAAAACCGCGAAGAAGCATTCGCGGCAGCGACAAAGACTTTGCAAGAAGTTGATTTGGCTGATCGTTTAAATCATAAACCAGCGCAATTATCCGGTGGTCAGCAACAGCGAGTGGCAATAGCGCGCGCGATTGTCGGCAAACCAAAATTAATTCTTGCCGACGAACCAACGGGAAATCTTGATTTGGAATTGTCGGAGAAAATTTTTACTCTACTTAGAGATTTAGTGAAGAATCACAAAATTGGATGCTTGGTGGTTACACACAATTTAGAGTTAGCGAAAAAGGCAGATCGAGTAGTTGAATTACGCTCAGTGTAAAAAACACCGCCAGTCGAGAAAAGTTGAGACCAGATTTAAGTTTGGTAGTGAATTTTTCTTGGTCTCAACTTCGCTAGACCGACGAAAAAATTTCTTACAAATTCCTAAACGTAATCAAAAAACTAAACGTCCGCTGTGGCTTAGTAAGATTAATTGGACTGCTTTCAACCATTGAAAAACTAAATAATGTGCAGCAACCGTCGCGGTAAATTGTAACTCCACGCGAAAGCATGCGATTAGTTACCAAATCTTTTGTCGCGACTAATTTTGTTTTCCAAAGATCTGACAATTTAATTGAAGATGTGATGCTAACTTGTTCTCGCTGTGTTGGATTTTGTGAGCTCTTACGCAATAACAAATAATCAGTAGAAAATGTAAGGCGACTC
>CANNMN010000093.1 GCA_947505885.1 Rickettsiales bacterium | reverse complement strand
TATTTTCTCAGCCAAAGATTTTTGCTTTCCATATTCGTTAAGCGGCACGTGATCATCAGTTTCTTTGAAGCGATATCCGTCAAAACTTTCGCCGTAAACAGAGTCGGTTGATGAGTAATAAAATGTGCGAATTGAAGGAATTTTATTAATGATATTAGTCAAGGCGACGATGTTAATTCCCCAAGCAAATTGCGGATCTTTTTCTACCTTATCTGGATGGTGATAGGCCGCCAAATAAATAACATCTAGCCTGGTATTGAGCTTTGATAATTGATCACAAAATGAATCAACCTCGGCAAAATCAGAGATGTCGAGATCGAGCCATTCAACTCTCTCGTGCAAAATTGATGCTGATGAATTTTTGGTCTTAGTCGCGATTATATTTAGCTCGGTAGTCTCTAAAATATTCTTTAGAAAATAAGACCCGATATAGCCCGAAGCGCCTATTATTAAGAAAGTTCTACTCATCTCGATAAATATCTTTTTTACCATTTGGTTTTTCTTCCACTCCCAAATCATACATTGAGATCAGAGAAGTTTCTTCGAGATATTCGAAAGAATGTGAAACGTTTTTCTCGATCACAAACATGTCTTCAGCTTCTATTAAGAAGGATTCAACGATATCATCTTTTTTTAGCACCAAATTAAATTTCCCAGAAATTACAAAAAACATCTCGCGATTATTTTTGTGATAATGCCCGCCCCGAATACTTCCGGGAAGTGAGTTGATAAAATTAATCTGCCTCCAGCCGCTACTTACGAGCTGCCTTAGCTTTCCCCTCTGATCTCCAAAAACAAATTCCGGCTCCAGAAATTTTATTATTCCTTCAATATTTTTTTTCATGACTTAGCTCCTGTGATTAATTTCTTTTTCGATGATTGGAACTGTGTTGTGAGCCGATACCTGCCTGTATATCTTGCCGATGTACTCACCCATAATGCCGATCAAAAAAGCGTTAATGGCTATCGACGCTAATACCAAAACGAGTATCGCTGTAACGCCTCTTGGCAACTCAGGATTCATAAACAATTTATCAATAATAAACCATCCAGCAGCAAGCATTGAAAGCACTCCAACAGTAGCGCCGATTATCGAAGCTATTCTCAGTGGAAAAATAGAGGTATTGATTATGGCATCCATTGCCAATTTTATCATTTTAGACAAAGGAAATTTACTCACTCCTGCAACTCTTTGGTCGCGAGAATATTCTATTCCTTTGCGAGAGTAACCGAAGCCAAAAATTACTCCGCGAAGGTAAGGATCGCAAAGCTTCACCTCTTTTAAATTCGCAATCACATCTCTGTCGATCAGCATAAAATCACCGGCATCATTAGGAATATCGTAATCACTTATGCTGCGAACCAATCTGTAAAAAACCTTTCTAAGACCATTGATGAAGGCGCCCTCTTTTCTGTCCTTTCTGATGCCGTAAACAATTTTAAATCCCTTCTTTCTGTAGATTAACATCTCTGCCAACATTTCAGGAGGATCTTGCAAATCCGCATCAAATTCTATCGCCGCAGCACCGTTGGATTTTGCATATCCCATCCAAATTGATTTTTGATAACCGAAGTTTTTAGAGAAGCTGTAAACCCTTATTCTACGGTCTTTTGCGGCGAGCTTCTCTAGCTCCAAGAAAGTGTTATCAGTGCTGCAATTATCCGTAAATATTATCTCAAAATCATACTCATCAGACAGGCCATCGAGAGTCTTGGACATTCTTCTGTAATACTCCGCAACAACATCCTCTTCGTTATAAACCGGGGTAACAATCGAGATAAGCTCTTTAGAATTTGTCATGAGAATTGTTTTTAATAATTATTTTTATTCCGTCTTTCAAAGAGGTTTTTGCCACCCAGCCAGGCAATATTTTTTCAGAAAATGGGCGCATGATTTGAAGCGGATAATAAGGCTTCCTCCCCCAATTTGCATTAAAAGATTTTTTCGATATTTCAAAAATCATCGAAACGATCTGCCTAAGAGAGTGCTTCTGCCTACCTCGCAAAGCGTAGACCTTGTGATTTCCAGCCTGACTTGATCCATTCAAAACAAGTTGCGCCGCTGTCAAATATCCGTCCACAACATCATCTATAAAAACCATGTAGAAGAGCTGCTTTCCTTCAGTTAAATCATATTCGGCACCACTTTTTGTACCAAAGAGCGAATTGATAAATTTTTTTCTGTGATCGCTGTAACCATAAACGTCATAGAGCTTGAGAGTAATGGCCCTAAATCCCGAAGAGATTGCGTAATATTCGATGATATCTTCAAAAGATTTTTTAGTCGCAGCATAAAGAGCGATTGGCTCGTATTTTTTCTTGCCGCCATAATGCTGCCAATAGGTGCTTGTACTAACAATATTTTTACAGCCGTGATTCTTCATGGCCTCTAAAATAAACGTTCCGAGCTTTATGTTTGAGTCGATCATGCGAGAGATCGCCGAGCTTTCATGCTCATAATTTCCGAAAGCGGCGAGATGAAATACTAGGTCGAAATTTGAACCGCTAAATGCGGCATCAATGGAGTCATAATCTCCGTCAAAATAGAAAAATTTTATCTTACTCAAGACATCTCCAACTACACTCAAATCAGAATCTCTGCGCACCAAAATTGACACGTTATGCCCAAGCGCCACTAGACGCTTCAGCAACGACTTCCCAATAAATCCAGTAGCTCCCGTTACTAAAATATTTTTTTTCTTAGTCATTTTTCAAAATTTAAATTCTTAACCGATAGCCCATCTACCATAATTTTAGAAGCGATTCCCGCCGCATCCGCCGCCTGCATGTCGGTCTCTTTATCGCCAATCATTAGAGATTTTTTTGGATCGATGTTAAATTCTTCAATTGCCTTCAGAAGCATGCCCGGAGCGGGTTTGCGGTCTAGTGATTCCTGACGATATTTTTCAACCTTACCCTCTGCGTGATAAGGGCAGTAAAATGTTTTAGTAATTTTTATTGCGCGTTTTTGAAACTCGTTTTCCATCCATTTTGTTAAATTCAAAAACTCTTCTTCGCTGTAAAAACCTTTGGCGATTCCGCCTTGGTTTGTTACTACGATTAACAAATATCCAAGATCTTGTGCGCGCTTGCAGAGATCAAAAATTCCATCGACAAAATCAAATTTTTCTTTCTCAAAAACATGGCCATGATCGATGTTAATTACGCCGTCGCGGTCGAGGAAAAGTGCTTTGTTTTTTATTGAGTTTGGCAGCTCTTTTTGTGCTCTTGCGTAATCATCGGGAATACCGATATCGATAAAGTATCCTTCAGTTGTAAAGGCTTGTGGCTCAAGCCACGAAAGCTCTTTTGCTAAAAAATCTGACTCAAAAGAAAATGCTTCTGGAAGTGAGAATCTTTTAAAAATTTTCGGATCCAAAAGATAAATCCCCCCATTGATGAATCCTCCACTCGATTTCATCCCGAGTTTGTCTAAAGGTTTTTCTTCGAAATTTTTGATCACAAAATTCTCATCAAAAACTACGCGTCCGTAACGACTACAATCATCCATCTTGCGCAAAAGCATTGTCAGATTTTTCTTGTGAACGGCGAATAATTTTTGGTAATCAACTTGCAAAAAACTATCACCATTCAACACCAAAACTGGCTGATTTTGATCAATAAATTTTAGTGAATTTATGATTGCTCCACCAGTACCTAGAGGCTTGTCTTCTCTCGCGTAAGAGACGCTCATCCCCAAATAATTATCACCAAAATATTCGACGATTTTTTCTTGCAGATAACCAACTGAAATCACCACTTTTTTCACGCCGTGATTACGTAAATTCTGCAAAAGATAAGCCAAAAAAGGTTTACCAGCAATATCAGCCAACGGTTTTGGTACATCCTTTACAACCTCTTTTAATCTAGTTCCAAAGCCACCCGCTAAAATTATCGCCTGCATTTATTTTAAGTAATTATTCATCGCGTCATCACCGCGAAGGCGGGGATCCAGGAGAACTCACAGCGCGCTGGAAACTTACTGGATCCCCGCCTTTGCGGGGATGACGCGGAGAAATATGTTATTTTTTATTTTTTGGGTCGTGAGTTGCGCCAAAAAAATAATCTTCAATCAAAGCGCAAATTATGTGACCAGCGGCAATGTGACCTTCTTGAATTTTAGGAGTTTCGTCGGAAGGAATATTGATTTGGTAATCAGCAATCGCGCCAATATCACGACCATTTTCACCTAAGAATCCAACCGCGATGATTTTTTTTGCTTTCGCTGCCTTCAAGGCTTCGAGCACATTTTTGCTACGACCTGAAGTTGAAATTCCGATCAACACATCACCAGCCTGCCCTACAGCATCAAGCTGACGCGAGAATGAATGAAGATAACCGTAATCATTGCCAATAGCCGTCAAAGCAGATGTATCAACGCTTAACGCCATCGCATTTAAAGGTGGACGATCGTAGGAAAGTTTGCTCACCAGCTCCGCTGACAAATGTTGTGAATCAGCAGCGCTGCCGCCATTGCCGCAAAATATGATTTTTCTGCCCTGCTTCAATGATTCGATACATGCTTTCGCAACAGTTTCGATGTCGCGATGTAATTTTTCGTCAGCTAAAATTTTTTCAAAAACATCACGCGTTTTTGTGAATTCAGAAATTATGTAATTTTTCATTTATTGATTCTCCAGCTCTGCGAACCCTCGTCAACAAAGTGACAAGGCATGGTTCGACCAGCTTTTTCTTGTTCAAGTAAGTGTATAATTTTCATTCTTTTTGACGGCGGTACCAAAAACATAATGAAGCCACCGCCGCCAGCACCGGAAATTTTTCCAGCCATAGAGCCAGCATCCATAACCAGGTCATAAATGCGGTCGATATTGCTGTTAGAAATTTTTGCTGAGGCTGATTTTTTTGCTTCCCATCCGCGCCTCATTGATTCGGCAATTGCTTTGATGTCACCTCTCAATAATGCATCCTTCATTTCAAAAGCCTCTTGCTTGATTGCTAACATTGACTTGATGACCTCTTCTGATTTATTTTCGATGTTCTTATTTTGCTCTTCAATGATTGCTCCTGAGTCACGCGAGACGCCGGTATAGAATAAAATTAGAGATTGCTCGAGTTCAGATAAAATCCACTTACGCACCTTCAATGGATTGATGATCGTTCGGTCATTTTTGTAAAATTCCATGAAGTTTACACCACCAAAAGTTGCAGCATATTGATCCTGCTTTCCGCCCTTCATCTGCAAATCTTGACGCTCAATTTCGTAAGCAAGTTTAGCGATATCGTAATCTCCGAAAGGAATGGAGAGAAGCTCGACGTAAGCCTTGATTATTGATACCACTAGGGTTGAAGAGGAACCAAGCCCTGACCCAGGAGGAGAATCGCAGTAAGTCGTCATCTTAAAAGCACCGATCGGATGACCTTTATTATAATCTTTAACGATGCGGTTGTAGATGGCCTTATGTAGCTTCAGAGT
>CANNMN010000092.1 GCA_947505885.1 Rickettsiales bacterium | reverse complement strand
TTCCGAAATTATTGCCACCAGCAGCTCTAAGGGCTACGGCATTTTTGATCTTCGCAACGAGATCGTAAAAATTTTAGAAATTGCTTAAACTCTTTGGATTGCCACGTCGTTAAAATCCAGAATGTGGAAATGAAGACAATTATTATGAAAATTTTTTTAATTATTTTTTTAACCAGCTTAGTAATTTTACTTCTAGTAATTTTACTCAATAGCGCCTCATACAACGGCATTACCTCTTCTTCTAAAACTTCCTTAAATGACAAAAAATCCGAGTAATCCTCTTTTTACTGAAGCACCAAATCTTACGCCAAAACAAATTGTTGATGAGTTAAATCGCTACATCGTTGGCCAACAAGATGCAAAAAAGTCAGTAGCTATAGCTCTTAGAAACCGTTATCGTCGTAAGCTAGTTGATTCTCCGCTGCGCGAAGAAATTGTACCGAAAAATATTTTGATGGTCGGACCAACTGGCGTCGGAAAAACCGAAGTTGCACGTCGTCTTGCTAAACTCGCCAATGCTCCATTCATAAAAGTTGAAGCGACAAAATTTACCGAGGTTGGTTATGTTGGGCGAGATGTTGATTCAATTATTCGCGATCTCGTCGAAGTGGCCATCAAACATCTAAAAAGTGAGTTAAAAAAAGACGTCCAAAAAAAAGCTGAAGAGCATGTCAAAAAAAGAATTGTAGAGATTCTAGTTGGCGAAAATCCTCTCGATGCCACTAAAGAAAAATTCTCTAAAATGCTTGATGCTGGAGAGCTCGACGAGCGGGAGATTGAAATTGACATCACCGACTCTTCTAGTTCTTTTACAAGTAGTTTTGATATTCCTGGCGGTCAGGTTGGCATGATCAACATCGGCGAAATGATTGGCAAAGCGATGGGTGGAGATAAGACAAAAAAAATACGCACTACTGTCGCCGATGCTTTAAAATCTCTAGTTGATGAAGAATCAAGCAAGATGATTGATGAAGATAAAGTGATTAGAAAAGCGGTAAAATCAGTCGAGAATGACGGAATCGTTTTCATCGATGAAATAGATAAAATCTGTGTGCGAGGTCATTCCAAAGGTGGCGATGTTTCGCGCGAAGGTGTTCAGCGAGACCTCCTGCCTCTCGTAGAAGGAACAACTGTTTCTACCAAATACGGAATTATTAAAACCGACCATATTTTATTCATCGCTTCCGGCGCTTTTCATCTAACAAAACCAGCAGATTTATTACCAGAATTGCAAGGTCGCTTCCCAATTCGCGTTCAATTAAATCCGCTAAACGAAGATGACTTAGTCCGCATTTTAACTGAGCCCGAAGCAAGCTTAATTAAGCAATATGTCGCACTAATCGCAGTCGAAAATGTGAAATTAAATTTTACTAAAGATGGAATTAGTGAGATCGCAAAAATCGCTCATCGTATTAATGGTGAGGTTGAGAATATAGGCGCACGTAGGCTTCACACCATGCTTGAAAAAATTCTTGAGGAAGTAAGCTTTAAATCCAGCGAGATGAAATCTGGATCAAAAGTAACTATTGATTCCAAATACGTTAATGAACATCTTGGCGACCTAGCTTCTGGCAAAACTGATCTATCCAAGTTTATTCTTTAGCCCACTCTTTTTTTTCTTTGGAAAGCCTTCCGAAATTTTAAATTTTTTTTGTTATGCCAAAAAATTTTTTATTTACTTCGGAGTCTGTTTCCGAAGGACATCCCGATAAAATCTGCGATCAAATTTCTGACGCTTTGGTCGACGCTTACTTAGCCAAAGACCCATATTCTCGCCTCGCGATTGAAACATTCGCAACAACTAATCGAATCATTGTTGGTGGCGAAACTCGCGCACCGCATATTCCTGCTGCAGAAATCGAAGAATTAATTCGCAGCAATATCAAAAATATCTGCAATGAACAAGCTGGTTTTCACTGGAAAAATCTTGAAGTTACTAACTTGATTCACAGTCAATCTCCTGATATCGCTCAAGGCGTGGATGCCCACGGATCCAAGGATGAAGGCGCTGGAGATCAAGGAATTATGTTTGGTTATGCTTGCGATGAAACTGAAGTTTTAATGCCGGCACCCATTTATTACTCTCACCGCATTCTTCATAATATCATGGATGCAACCAGAAATGGTGGCGAACTTCACGACTTAGGTTCTGACGCAAAAAGCCAAGTTACTCTTTTTTATGAAAATAATGTTCCGGTTCGCGCTGAAAAAATCTTAGTTTCGATTCAGCACAAAGAAGGAATGACTGCGCAGCAAGTTAAAGAATTAATCCGTCCTTACGTTGAGAAAACTTTACCAGCAGGCTGGATGTGCAAAGACCAAGATTTTCTAGTTAATCCAACTGGCAAATTCGTCATTGGCGGACCAGATGGCGACACTGGTTTGACTGGGCGCAAAATCATCGTCGATACTTACGGCGGTTCAGCTCCACATGGTGGAGGAGCTTTCTCAGGAAAAGATCCAACTAAAGTTGATCGCTCTGCTGCTTACATGGCGCGCTACTTAGCAAAAAACGTTGTGGCGGCAGGATTAGCAACTCGTTGCACAATTCAAATCGCTTACGCAATCGGCGTTTCCAAGCCTCTTTCAGTTTATGTGAATAATCACAAAACTGGAGTAGCTGGTGAAGATTTAGTCAAAATTATTAATGAGTTAGTTGATCTAACTCCACGCGGAATCAGAACTCACCTCGGTTTGAACAAGCCGATTTACCAGCGCACCGCGACCTACGGACATTTCGGCCGAACTCCAGACTCCGATGGCGGATTCTCTTGGGAAAAAACTGATTTAGCAGAAAAGTTGAAAAAACTCGCTTAGTTTACTTTCTTCTGGATCCTGGCTTTCACATGGATCCAGAAGAAGTCGCCACGCCTCAGTTATAAAACTCTTCGATCTCTTTTTTATACTTCTCCTCAAGCAAACTTCTCTTTAACTTCATCGACGGCGTAACCTCGCCAGACTTTATAGATATTGAATCGGTAACGATATAAAACTTCTGAACCTGTTCCCAGTGATCAAGTTTCAGGTTGATGTTCGCAACTTTCTGGGCGACGAATTTCTGCAAAACTTCTGAGGTCAAAAAATCTTCATCACTTCCCGAAAAAGAAAATTTTCCTTTAAATTTTTGAAGATTTTCAAATTCTGGAAAAAGCAAAGCAGACGTGAATTGACGAGCTTCAGCAATCACAATCGCCCCAAGTAAAAATCCCAACTCTTGCACAAGTTTTTGCTCAATTGGTACTGGTGAGATGTATTTTCCGTTAGAGTTTTTAAAAATTTCCTTCTTGCGTCCAACAATTTTTACAAAGCCTTCCGCATCAATCACCGCAAGATCTCCTGTTGCAAGCCAACCGTCACTAATTGCCTCTGCAGTTTTTTGTGGCTGATTGTGGTAACCGCGCATGATGTTTGGGCCCCGAGCTAGTAATTCACCATCCTCAGAAATTTTTAATTCTATCTCCGGAAATTTTTTGCCAACGGTTCCAAACTTATAACCTTGTGGACAGTTTGTGCTAAGCACCGGCGAACTTTCTGTCATGCCGTAACCACAAAATAAATTAATTCCAATATTGCTGTAGAATCTCTCCATATCTGGCGAAAGAGCTGCACCACCACAAATAATCATACGCATATTTCCACCGAGAGCGTCGCGGAATTTTTTGTAAACGAGCAGGTCAAAAATTTTGTCACAAAGATTTTTTGGTTCCTTCGTATTTTTAAATAAAGCGCGTTGCAGAGCTTTGCTTCCTAAGAATTTTTTCAGCGGACTTGCTGATTCGATGCCGTCTTTAATTTTTACAAAAACTTTTTCCAATACGCGCGGAACAGATGTCATCAAGGTTGGATGAAATTCACGCAAACAATTTCCAACATTTTTTATCTCGTCAGCAAAATAAATTGATACGCCTTGGGAGATATAAAACATCATCACCATGCGTTCAAAAATATGGGCCAAGGGCAGGAAAGATAAAATAACGTCGTCGCGCGAAAGTGGAAAAAATTGTTCAGTAGCTTTGATTTGAGAAATTAGATTGTGATGCGTGAGCTCAACTCCCTTGGGCTTTCCAGTGCTTCCTGAGGTGTAAATGATCGTTGCCAAATCTTGTGGGTTGGAAGTAAAATTATATTTTTCCTTAACATTAGTGCCGAGAGAAATCAGGTCTGCGAAGGAAATTATTTTTTTTGTTTCAACAATCTCGATCTCGCGTTTTTTGTTAAAAATAAATTTCACCTGCGCATCGGAAATTTCATATTCCAAATGTTCCTGCGAAATATTTTCAAAAATCGGAACAGTCACTGCGCCCGCTAAAATCGCTCCCAAATCAACTATTAACCAAATCGGATTTTGGTAAGAATAATTCGCTAAACTGTCACCTTTTTGCAAACCGATTTCGCGAAGTCCGCAAGCAAAATAGAAAATTTTTTCCTGAAATTCTTGATTAGAAAATGAACGAAGCACTCCTTCATCTTTAAAATTAAGAGCGTGTGGATTGTTGAAATTAGAGGCTTGGAAGGAAATTAATTCAGAAAGAGTTAGAAATGTTTTAGTCACGGATTTTTAATTTAAATTCTCAGATCCTCCTTTCACGGCAATCCAGAGGTAATTAAAGCTCTAGAAAAACTTGCTAATCAGATGCCACAAAGTCGAAATCTTACGATTAATCATCTCATGATCGCGCAAATATTCACGCAGCATAAGATCAACGCCAGCATGCTTCGCAAGGTAAAGACAAATGATCGGCAAAAATATCAAAGCGAAATAATTTGTGAGGCCATCAAAAAATCCGGGACGAATAATTGAGTCAGAAATTTTGATGTCTTTGACCTTACTGATGCGTGATTTTGTTCCTGGGTGAGTTGAAAATAAAGTGAAGTAGCCACTTTCACCAAGCATCGACAATGCTTGTGCCATACCTTGTCCGCCAAAAGCTTTTGCTGATTGGTGATCGCAACGATATTCAACAAAACGCATTACGCCGCGACGTAAAAATTCGTAAATATTATAAACGACAAGGCGATTAAAAGCAGTAATTGCAAAGTTTAGTAATGTATAAGTTAAAGACATTACTCGCGCTGTTTGATTGCCGATGTAGGGAGTGTATCTTGCGGCATTGACGCAAATAGAGAATATGTGATAGGTTGCTCCTGAAACAAAGTTGGTAACCTTCTGATTCACGATGATCAAAAAAGTTGGTAAGAAATCCTTGTTAATCAGATGCGACATTTCATGACCAATTACGCTACGCAGAGAGTAAAGAAACATCTTTGGATCAGGTGAAGAAGCCAGATAGTGATCAACCAAACCCCTCGTCAAAACAATGGCGCTGGTACCCAAGCTACTAATTGCGTAAGCATTAATTTCGTCGGAATCTTTGATGTAAAGTCGTACATTTTTTTCGCCGAATTTGTTCTTAACCTGATTAAAAATATCAGTAAGAAATATGTAATCTTTTACCTTTTCATAACGAGT
>CANNMN010000091.1 GCA_947505885.1 Rickettsiales bacterium | reverse complement strand
CCCCCCCCATCAGGAGGAGTAAAAGGGGGAAGAGGAGAAGGGTCGCGAGGAGTTGTTGAAGAAGGAGTTCTATCAATTGATTCTCCTCTTGATTCTCCTCTTGATTCCCTTCCGTTAGGAGCAGGAGGACGAGGAGGACGAAGAGCAGGACCGCTAAGAGATCCAGATCTATCTTCAGAACTAGGTTTTCTATCAATGGAGAAGAGGTCTCTTCTTATAGCAAGAGACCTAGTGGGAGTTTGGGAATTTCGGTCAGGAGAAGCAGAAGAAATAGGACCAACAAAACTTCCGGGACGAACAGAAGGACCGCTAGGAGGACCTCTATCAGCGGAGATAGATCCCCTAGAAGGATTAGTCTTAGGTCTATCACCGGATGAATCTCTGGATCCCCTACCCCCTGGGGGATTAGGAGAAACTACTCCGTTAGGAATAGAAGAAGTAGGAACTCTAGTCAGAAGAAAGGGCCTTTTCATTTCGATTTATTAAAAATTACCTCAAGAGAACTTGATCTAGACTAAGAATTTTGATTAATAACTTTCAACGCTCCGTATCACTTAAAATCCGAAGGAAGATTAGCGTTAGCTAATACTTACTCAGATATTTTTTAAATTTTTCTAAAAAAACTCGTAATAGGCTAATAAAATAATGTTTTAACTTGGGCGCAGAGCAATAAAAAGAAGTTCATCCAATCTGTTTTGGAATTGGTAAATAAAAATTAAAAAACTCAAAAGAGAGCATCTAAATTATTTTTTTTATAAAGTTCTGTCTTTTGATCAATTCTAAAAATAAATAATTATAAGATAATCTGCGTCAACACCAAATCAGATATCTTCCTACTGACTCTGGTTGTTTTATCTAAGCGCAAACCTCGCATAAAGCTGTGAATGTCTCTTTCTTGCGTGGTGATAAATTCCATTTTTGGTTGCACTATTTCCACTAAAGCTTTGATCCATAATGGTTTTTTTGCTTACTTCAAAATTAAACGTCGAGGTTAACCACCTTCAAAGCATTTTCTTGAATAAAGTCGCGACGAGGTTCAACCACATTTCCCATAAGAGTTGAGAAGGTTTGATCTGCTTCGTCATATTGGTCGACTTTAACTTGAAGCAAAGTTCTGTTTGCAGGATCAAGAGTGGTTTCCCAAAGTTGCTCGGCGTTCATTTCACCTAAACCTTTAAAGCGTTGAGTTCCCACGCCTTTTTTGCCGGCTTCGAGAATTATATTCATTAGCTCAACTGGTTTTTTAGTTGAACGCTCTTCTTCACCGCGAACGAATTTTACGGCAGAGGCAAAATCGTCGACAATTTGTTCGCTGAGTTGTGCTAGGGCGATGGCTTCCGGAAGATCGAAATAGTTGCGCTTCACCAGGTAGGGAGTTTTTACACCGCGAGTTGATTTGCTAATTTCAAGATCGTCATTTTCAGTTACTTCGCATTTCCAGGTTACTTCTTCGTCGTAATTTTCAGCGAAGATTTTTTCAACTTTTGCAGTTAAGGCTTTTGCTTTAGTTTCATTGCCAACCCAGGCTTTGTCAAAAGCGCCAGCGATGGCAAGATTCTCGGCAATCTCAGATGAAACAACGCGAGACATACTGTGAACCAATTGAGTAAATTTGCTGAGTTTGCTAACGAAATCGTGAAGATCTGCGCCAATTCTGTCTCCGGCTTTAGTTTTTAAAATCGCGTTACTAAGCGCATTTTCAATAATGTAGGCCTGAAGAGCTTGTTCGTTTTTCAAATAAACTTCGCTTGAACCTTTCTTAACTTTGTAAAGGGGAGGTTGAGCAATGTAGAGAAAGCCATATTCGATGAGCTTAGGCATGTGACGGAAAAAGAAGGTCAAAAGCAAAGTTCTAATATGTGAACCATCGACGTCGGCATCGGCCATTATTATTATTTTGTGGTAACGAACTTTTGATGGATCGAAATCTTGTTCGCCAATTCCCGTGCCAAGCGCGGTAATCATTGTGCCGATTTCAACCGAGGAAAGCATTTTGTCGAAACGTGCGCGCTCAACGTTAAGAATTTTGCCGCGAATTGGGAGGATTGCTTGGTATTTACGGTTGCGTCCGCCTTTAGCTGAGCCGCCCGCCGAGTTTCCTTCAACGATGAAAAGTTCAGAAAGGGCAGGGTCTTTTTCTTGGCAATCAGCTAATTTTCCTGGAAGGTTTGAAACTTCGAGAGCTGATTTTCTGCGGGTTAATTCACGAGCTTTACGCGCCGCTTCACGCGCTTGCGCTGCTTCAACTGCTTTGCCGACAATGATTTTTGCGTCAGACGGGCGCTCTTCAAACCATTGCGCGAGTTTGTCATTCACTCCTGATTCAACGAAGGTTCTGACTTCGGAAGAAACTAATTTATCTTTAGTTTGTGAAGAAAATTTTGGATCGGGAACTTTTACCGAAAGCACGCAAGTTAAGCCTTCACGCACATCTTCACCAGTTAGAACAATTTTATCTTTTTTGAAAAGTTTATTGTCTGAGGCGTAGTTATTGATTGTGCGAGTAAGTGCAGAGCGCAAGCCGGCCAAATGCGTGCCGCCATCGCGTTGACGAATGTTGTTGGTAAAGCACAAAATATTTTCGTGATAGCTGTCATTCCATTGCATCGAAACTTCCATGCTGATGCCGGTAGTTTTGTCGGAAGCGATCACGCTTAAGGTTTGGTGAGCAGGATTTTTGCTTTTGTCTAAATATTTTACGTAAGCCTCAACGCCGCCTTGGTAAAATAAAATTGATTCTTTCGGCTCTTCTTCGCGCAAATCTTTTAGAACAATTTTTACGCCAGAGTTAAGAAAGGAAAGCTCGCGCAGACGTTGCTCAAGTGTTGAATAGCTGAATTCAAGAACATTGTTAAAGGTTTGAGCGGAAGGGTGGAAGGTAACTTGCGTTCCTTTTTTACCCTTAACTTCGCCGATCATTTTTAACGGAGAGACAGCGTCGCCATGGGCAAAGCGCATTTGGTATTCTTTGCCATCGCGCCAAATATTTAGTTCAAGCCAATCAGAAAGAGCATTAACAACTGAAACACCAACACCGTGCAAACCGCCAGAAACTTTGTAAGAATTTTGATCAAACTTACCGCCGGCATGAAGTTGCGTCATGATTACTTCGGCGGCGGAAACACCTTCTTCTTTATGGATATCGACTGGAATACCGCGGCCATTGTCGCGAACAGTAACTGAACCGTCGGCGTTAAGCGCAACTAAAACCTCATCGCAATGCCCGGCAAGCGCTTCGTCAATTGCATTATCAACAACTTCATAAACCATGTGATGCAAACCAGAGCCATCATCAGTATCGCCGATATACATGCCGGGACGCTTACGCACCGCATCTAAACCTTTTAGAACCTTGATCGAATCAGAAGAATATTCAGCACTGACGGTGTGATCTAATTTTTCTTCAGGCGCTGTTTCTGGTTTTCTTGTTGTCATTTTAGTAAGTTTTTGAAGATAGGAGTAAGGCTGCGGTGAGTTGATTTGTAGGGGCTTGCAGCAGGCAAAAAAACTAGTAATCAAAAACTAAAAAAGAAGGAGAAAATCTATAAATTTCTCTCATTGTGAAGTTTGTTCATTGATTAAGAATTGCCGAAATTGCGACCCTCAAATTAATCAAACACAATGTCTATTCTTCTCATCGACAACTATGACAGCTTTACCCATAATCTTTACCACTACTTGATACAAGAGGGTGCGAAAGAGGTAATTGTGAAGCGTAACGACAAAATTTCTATCGACGAAATTAAAGAAATGAACCTGCGCGGAATTGTGCTTTCTCCTGGGCCTTGCACACCAAATGAAGCAGGAATTTGTTTGGAAGTGGTTGAGAAGTTGAAGGGAATTATTCCAATTTTTGGTGTTTGCTTAGGGCATCAAACGATAGGACAAAGCTTCGGCGGCAATGTCGTCAAGACCTACCCAATGCACGGAAAAGTCAGTGAAATTTTTCATGAAGGTAAAAATCTTTTTAAGGGCTTGCCTTCGCCATTCAAAGCAACGCGTTACCACTCATTGATTATTGAAAAAGAAACTTGTCCGAAAAATTTACAAATCACCGCGGCAACAAAAGACGGAATAATAATGGCCATTGCTGACGAGAATTTAAAAATCTTTGGCGTGCAATTTCATCCTGAATCTGTGGCTTCGGAATATGGTCATCAAATCATTAAGAATTTTTTGGATTTGATTTAAAGCTAAGTTCTAATCTTGCCGCGCTATTCCTGCGCAATTTCATCAATTTAGTTTCGTAATTTTTTAATTTTCGCAAGTCCCGCCTGCTAAAGTTTGAATCTAGAAGAATTAAGTCACCCTTTCCTAAGCGCGCTGTTTTGGATTCTCGCTTTTGTGTTAATGACAAAATATAAAAAACATGAATTTAACAAATCTAACTTCGCAAAATTTCGAAGAAATTTTTGACAAAATCGTCGAGCTAAAAATTAACGAAAAAGAGATAAAAAAATTTCTTCTCGATTTAAATGAAGCAAACCTTCCAACCAATGCCTTCATTGGCGCTGTTGCTTCATTGAAAAAAAGATCAAAGAAAATTTCTGCTCCAGAAAATGCGATTGATGTTTGCGGAACAGGAGGTGACAAACTTAACACGCTTAACATTTCAACTGCGGTTTGTTTCGTAATCGCTGCAGCAGGAATTCCGGTAGCGAAGCATGGAAATAAAGCGATCTCTTCTCTCTCGGGTTCGGCGGATATTTTTTCAGAACTGGGAATAAGAATTTCTCCAAACGTCGCCGAAATCGAGCAAAATCTTCGCGAAAAAAATCTTGCCTTCATCTTTGGCCCTTTCTTCCATGAGGCGATGAAAAACGTTGCTGAGATTCGTAAATCTCTTGGCGTTCCAACGATTTTTAATTTTCTTGGACCGTTACTCAATCCGGCAAACACGCGCTTCCAGCTAATTGGCGTTTCGCGTTACGACGTGATGCAAAAAATGGCCGCTTGTCTTAATTCTATTAATTTCATCATTCACGGTTTTGATGGAATGGACGAAATCACTCTTACTGACAATTCTTACTTACTTAGCGGTGGCCGCGAAGAAATAATTGATCCAACAAAATTCGGCCTAAAAAAAGTTACCCTTGAAGCTTTGCGTGGGGGCGATCCAAAACATAATGCGCAAAAATTAATTGCACTTTTGCAAGGTGAAAAATCTGCTTACCAAGATATTGTCGTGCTCAATTCAGCCTTTGCCTTAAAACTTGTAGGACGCGTGAATAATGTCGAAGAAGGAATTTCATTAGCGCGCGAATTAATAAATAACGGCGGGGCAAATTCTATTTTGAAGAAATGTCAAAGTTAGATTCACAAATCCAAGAAGTATTAATCGAAACTCTGCACGTCTTAGTGGCTGATGAATCCGTGCAGGTAGAATTTATTGATGAAATTCAAAATAATTTTTTTACTTGGAATCAAAGATTGGCTGGTGACAAAAAAAGAATCGAAGTTCCGCAAATTTCTAAACACTT
>CANNMN010000090.1 GCA_947505885.1 Rickettsiales bacterium | reverse complement strand
CTCGCCTTTAATTACGCGCACGAAAGGCTCGTCGGCATATTTTGTTTCAAGGCAATTTTGAATGTCTTGCAGAGAAAATTTTGGATTAATTTTGACGTAAATTGTCGAAATAATTCCCCTGCTAATCGGCAATAAATGCGGCGTAAAATCGATTTCGATTTTATTTTTTGCTGCTTTACCAAGTTCTTGTTCAATCTCGCCAATATGTCTGTGCGTGCCGATGGAATAAGCCTTTACCGACTCGTTAACTTCGCAAAAAAGATTTCCCTGCTTTATTGATCTGCCAGCACCGGAAGTGCCGGACTTTGAATCAATAATAATGTCTTGAGTGTTGATTAAATTATTTTCAAGAAGGGGAATAAGTGGGAGTAAGGCGGAGGTTGGGTAGCAACCTGGGCAGGCAATCAAACTCGCCTTTTTTATTTTGTTTCTGTGGATTTCGGAAAGTCCGTAGACTGCTTGTGGCTGTAAGTCTTTAGCGATGTGCTCATGCTCGTACCATTTTTGGTAATCGGCAGGATCTTCTAATCTGAAATCAGCAGAAAGATCGAATATTTTTAAATGCGGATTTTGCGGAATTAATTTTTTGAAAGTTTCTTGCGAAGTCGTGTGTGGCAAGCATCCGAAGACAGCATCGATTTTGCTGAAATCGATTTCTTCAAGTTTTTTTACGTCGGGAAGATTGTAGTGAGTGAGGTGCGGATAAAGTTGTTCGATCTTTTGTCCGGCATTTGAATTGGCGATCAGTGCAGAAATCTCAACTTTTTTATGATTGAGCAAAATTCTGATGAGCTCAGCACCAGTATAGCCTGAAGCGCCAATGATAGCGATTTGTAGTTTTTTCATTTTAGTAATTTTGTCGGAAATCTTTGAGTCGTCATGCCCACTTTCGCAAGAGCGTCGAGGGAGGGTGTGGTTACTTTATTTTCCGATTTTTTCTTCTAAAGCCTTAACTTCCTGCAACATCTTAACATCTGTTTCTAACATTTTTTTAACCAACTTGCAGGCGTGAATTACAGTAGCGTGATTTTTGCCGCCAAAGGCTGCGCCGATTTTTGGTAGACTAATTTCGGTGTGAGTTTTGATTAGATACATGGCAACTTGGCGCGGTCTGGCTATTCTTCTTTCGCGTGTTTTTGAAGTCATGGCCTTAACGCTAATGTCGTAAAATTCGCCAACAATTTGCTGAATTACTTCAAGCGTAGTTTTGATTTTTGGCTTGTTGCTGTAACCAGCAAGAATTTCGCGCGCGGTTTCCAAAGTAATTTCAGTTTCAGCAAAAACCCTTTCGGCGATTAATTTTTTTAACGCTCCTTCAAGATCACGCACAGAGCCAGAAATATTCTCAGCGATGAAGCTCAAAATATTTTCGTCAATTTCTTGATCAAGCATCTTGGTTTTAGCCTGCAAAATAGAAAGGCGATCGGCGTAATCAGGATTTTTAAAATTGACGATCATTCCACCAGAAATGCGGGATTTTAACTTTTCATCAACATTCTCTAAATCAGACGGGCGGCGGTCGCACACCAAAACAACCTGCTTGTTCGCTTCGACTAAATAATTAAAGCAATTCATAAATTCTTGCTGAGTGCTTTCTTTGCCCGCGATGAATTGCACGTCGTCGACAATCAAGACATCAATCGAGCGCATTTTTTCTTTGAAACCCATCACATCATTACTGCGGATTGACTGCACAAAGTGGTACATGAATTTTTCAGCTGATAGATAAACGACTCTTTTTGAGCGGTCGAATTCTTGAATTTTCCAGGCAATTGCTTGTGCAAGGTGAGTCTTGCCCATTCCTACTCCGCCATGAATGAAGAGAGGAATTTTATCGTCGAAAAGATTGATCTGAGCATCAATTCCGGCGGCAATTTTGGCCATTGAGACCGCGAGCTTATTGCATTTAGCACTGACAAAATTGTCGAAATTGTAGCGCTTATTTAACTCAGTTCCGAAGGCAAAGACGTTATCATGCTTGGAAAGATTAAGAACTTTTTCTGAGCTTGATGATGAGGCCGGAGCTTCTGAAATCAAAGTCTGAGCGAGACAAATTATTGTAACTTTTTTAACCTGAGGACGAAGTTTTTGAATGGTTTTGGTAAGGATTTTAGTTTCAACGAACTCGCGAATAATCCAGTCGCGTATGAATTTTGAAGGCGCGGCAAAAACAACTTCGCTATTTAAATCCGAGAAAAGCTCGAGCGAAGAAAACCATTTTTTGAAAATTTCTTCGCCAAATTCGGCGCGGCAAATTTGAACGAATTCAGGAAGGAAGCTGTTCGGAGATGTGTTTTCTAAGGCTTGCTGCATTACGCTTGTTTCCAAGGTAAGTTTTCAGCTTTCCAGCCACTCATTTTTCCTCTTTGATGGCTTTGATCTAGATCGCCCTCAAAGCCCGAGGTGATATTGAAGCATTTACTGTAGCCAAGTTCTGAAGTGAGGCGTGCCGCAGAATCAGATCTTGCGCCAGTGCGGCAGATGAAGAAGAGTTTTGCTTCTTTGTTTTCTTTGCCGAAAAGATTTTTGAGCATTTCTTCAAGATCATCTGCAAATGCAGGATTTTCATTCATCAACATGGTTAGTCTCCAAGGATTAAGAACCATGCGTTTGCCGAATTCTTCAGCATTAACTGTGCCGACAAAGTTGAATTCTTCTAAAGTTCTTACATCGACTAAAACTGAATTTTTGTCTTCTTGCAGAATATCAAAGGCGTCGATAGCACCGATTTGGGTTACTGGCATCTTCTGGAATTTTTGAGAATTTTTGAGAAATATTTAAGCGAAATATTTAGGTGATCTTGCTTGCAGTAAAGCCATTTATTTTTCTGCGTAAGGAATAAATTTCTTGACAGGCGACGAGGTTAAAAATGCCTAAAGGTAAGAAATTAAATTTATTATGAAGATAGCAATGGCAAGGCTTGATGAGTTATAAAAAAAGCTCAGAGCTAGAAGGGGTAGAGGTTAAAATGGGGCAAGAGTTTTTTTGCGCGATGCGAAAAAAAATAAAAAAAATCCGAGTATAATTAGTGGTAGAGAGAGGAGCTGTCCTAAAGTTATTTTTTCAAAGAAAAATCCTAGTTGATCGTCGGGTTCACGAAAATTTTCGATTAGAATTCGAAAAGAGCCGTAAAGAATTAAAAAAATTCCGCTTAATTTTCCGTGTTGATTGGTGAATCGATTGCGTAGCAAAAATAAAATCACGAAAAGCAAAATTCCTTCAAGGCAGGCTTCGTAGAGTTGGCTTGGGTGGCGCGGCAAGTCTCCGGCATTTGGGAAAATAATGCCGAAATTTGAATTGGTTACACGACCATAGAGTTCCATATTTACGAAATTAGCTAAGCGGCCGCAAAGTAGTCCAACCGGTGCTGCGACGGCAAGGCAATCAGTCAGTTGTAGGAAATTTATTTTGTATTTTTTGGCGTAGAGCCACATTCCAAAAATAGCCCCCAGAAGTCCGCCGTGAAAAGACATTCCGCCTTGCCAGAAAGCAAAAATTTCGAGAGGATGTTGGAAAAAATATTCGGCATTATAGAAAAAAACGTAACCGAAGCGACCGCCGAGAATTATTGAAATTATTGCCCAGGTCATCCAATTGTCGTAAGCCTCAGGTGATAAAAATTTATTTTTTTCGTTACATTTTTTTAGCCAAAAAACCGTGAATAAAATTCCAACAATATAAGCAAGTGAGTACCAGCGAATCGCTAGTGGTCCGATGGAGATGGCGATTGGATTGAGCTCAGGAAGGGTAATCGGAAAGATCGAAGGATAAAATGTCATGGTTGATGTTTTGAATGTTGAAAATAGTTTGCTGGCGCTTCTTTCAAAGCCTTCCTCTAATAATTAAAAATAATCCGTGAAACCAATAAAACCGCAGCAGAGCAACTTTTTTAAAATTAATGATCAAATCAAAGCAAAAGAAATCAGGCTAATTGACCAAGATGGTGAGATGATTGGAGTTACTACGGTTGCGGATGGAATTAGAAGAGCAGAGGCGGCGGGATTGGATTTAATTGAAATTTCACCAAACGCCGTTCCTCCAGTTTGTAAGCTTGCTAGCACTGGTAAGATGAAATATGAAATGCAGAAAAAAGCTGCTGATGCCAAGAAAAAACAAAAGGTAGTCGAGGTAAAAGAAATCAAAATGACCATTAATATTGGCAAGGGCGATTACGACACCAAGATTCGTCATGCCAAAGAATTCATCGAAGATGGCAATAAAGTTAAAGTTACCATTCGTATGCGCGGCCGTGAAATTACTCACCGTGACCTAGCAGAAAAAATGATGGCCAAACTTGTTATTGAAGTTGAGCCTTTTGCTAAACCTGAAGTAAATCCTAGATTGGAAGGAATGCAAATGGTCGCGATTTTAATCAAAAAATAAATTACTTAAAACTAACACCAAAACTAACTTCTCGTCATCCCCTGCGCAATTTCAGTGACTCAGAGCTTCAAAAACTATTACAACATCCCCGTTTAGGCGAGGATCTCCGGTAGAAGATCTGAGATAGGTTTGCAAAGCTGAGTTACTGAACTTATTCGGCGGATGGTAATAGAAACTATTTTAACATGAAAAATCTCATCGCTCGTGCAATTGCAATTGCCGAAAAAAAGAAAGTTAACTCAAAGAATTTTTTGACTTTCGTCGAAGATTTTTATGCCGACAATAAGCTCGGCGATTTTGATGATTACGCGCCGGAAGACTTGTTCGAAGCGGCAAAATCTAGTTTTGATTTTTTTTCTACCAAGAAAATCAGTGAGGTAAAAGTCAGAGTTTTTAATCCAAAAAATTCTCAGATCACTTTCGTCGATGTCATTAATGATGACATGCCATTCCTTGTTGATTCAGTAGTGGCTTATCTCGACAAGCAGGGCTTAAAAGTTAAAAACATTATTCACCCACTTTATTCGGTTTTGCGTAGCGAGAAGGGCGAGTTGGTAAAAATTTCTGCAGAAAAAAATTCGCGGCAGGAATCGGTGATTCAACTTCATCTCGAAAAAATTCACTCCGAGTCTGAGCTAAAAACTCTACAGGAAAATATCGAAAAGATTTTAGCCAATTTAAATTTGGTAGTGAAAGATTGGAAGCCAATGATGGCAATGGCTCAAGTGGCATTTGAACAAGTTGGAAATCATCAAGAAGTGAAGGAATTTATTTCTTGGATAATTGGTGGAAATTTCATTTTTCTTGGCGCGAAAGAGTTCGGGATAAAGCAAGTCAGCAAAGAAAAATATTCGCTGGAAGAAACTGATTCTGGGCTTGGCGTTTTTCGTTCTAAGCAACATGAATTCAGGCCTCTCGTTGTTAATTCTTCGTCGGAAGAAGTTTGTGAGTCGATAAAAAATCCTTACATAATCGAAATTTTAAAATCGCGTTACCGCTCACCTATTCATCGCATTACCAATGCTGAAAGAATTCGTGTTCAGAAAATTTCTGGCAAAGGTGAAAACAAAGGTCAGGTGATTGGCGAATACAGGTTTGTCGGTCTCTTTACCTCTTCTGCTTATAATTGTGGTGTCGATCAAATTCCGCTTATTCGCAACAAAGTGGCGAAGGTAATTGCTGATTCTGGATATGTTGAGGGAAGTCATAACTACAAAGACCTCGTCTCGGTTTTAGAATCTTATCCGCGTGATGAATTATTCCAAATTTCTGCGCCAGATTTACTAAAAAATGCAACGGGAATTGTTGCGATTTGTGGGCGTTCACAGGTTAAATTTT
>CANNMN010000089.1 GCA_947505885.1 Rickettsiales bacterium | reverse complement strand
TATTGCTGATGTCGACATCCTTCAAGCGCGGATCATTTTTTAAAAATTCTAAAACCTTCGCTGCATATTCATCTAAGGCATTTTGTTTAGTTGAAATTAAAAGTAGATTGAAGGGCTGGCCACGCGAAACACCGCTTGATGGGTCATAGTCTTTGACGATTGGATTAGCGTAGGCGAATTCTTTTAGCTGTGCGCGTAATTTTTCTTTGAAGGCTCCAGTGCTAATTTTTCTAATTTTTCCGGGCTTGAGTTTGATATAAATCTCTCCGCGGTTTGATTGAGCTGAGCTTGTGCCAGAGGTGCCAGCAGAAAGTTCCACTTCTGGATTTTTTCTGACGATTTCATCAATTTTTAATAATGATTGGGTAGTGTTATCAAGGCTAGAATCTGCTGATAATTCGATGCTAACTGACAATTCACCGTTATTATTTTCAGCTAAAAAAGTTTTCGGTACGAATTTAAACACAACAAGACTTAGTGCTAAAATTACCCCAGTTACAGCGAGAATTTTTGCAGGATGGCTGATCGAAAAACGCACGATTTTCTCATATTTTTCTTCAAGCATTTTTTGGAAATCATCGAACTTTCTCAGTATTTTACTCTCGTTTAGATGATGAGTTTTTTTGCCGGATAAATAGGCGCAAAGTACCGGTATTATTGAGATGGCGACGAATAGGCTAATTAGCATCGCAAAGGAAATTGTAAGGCCAAATTGCTTTAGATATTGACCAACAACGCCGCCCATAAACGCGAGGGGAGTGAATACAGAAATCACAACAGCGCTAATTGCGACAACGGCCATCAAAATTTCTTTTGAAGCCATTATTGCCGCTTCTTTTGGCGGGATGCCTTGTTCGATTTTTCGGTAAATATTTTCGACAACAACAATCGCATCATCAACAAGTAGGCCAACAGCGAGACTTAGAGCCAGTAAAGAAATAATGTTAATCGAGAAGCCAGCCAAATACATTAGGATGAAAGATCCAACCAGTGAGATCGGCAGAGAAACCGCGGTAATTATGGTGGCGCGCGAATTGGCGAGAAAGAAGAAAACAGTTAAAACGGTGAGAATAATCGCAAGCACAATACTCTCGTAAATATCCTCCACATTGTTGCGAATATACTTACTTGCATCTTTCACGGCCACGATTTCTGGGTTGCCCTTCATCGTTGCAAAATCACCTTCCATCTTGCTGAGTTTGTTTTTCACACCATCGACAACGGAAATAATATTCGCATCAGATTGGCGATAAACGCTTATAAATAGAGACTTCTTGCCATTGACGAAGGCGCGCGAAGTTTCGTCTTCTAAAGTATCACTAACTTCTCCCAAATCAGAAACGTGCGTTGGCACTTCATTAGCATAGAAAGAAACAATTGTGTCTTTGATTTGAGAGATTTCGTTGAACTCGCTGGCGCTGCGAAAAATCTGCTCATTAGGCCCTTCGTCAGTCTTTCCGATTGAAACATTTTGCCCAGATTTGGCGAGTTGCGCATTAACCTGTGAAAGAGAAATTTCACGATTACGTAATAATTTTTGATCAAGCAAAACGTGAATTTCTCTTTTGCGTGCGCCGAGAATTTCTACCATTCCAACATTGCTAGACTGCTCAATTCCTGGGCGCACGTAGTTATCGGCTAAATCGAAAAGTTCTGCTTCGTTGAGATCGGCAGAAAGCGCAAAAGTCGCGACCGGTTGATCGGAGGGATCCATTCGACGAATCACAGGCTCTAAAATATCTTCCGGAAGATCGGAGCGCGCTTGATTGATTTTATCGCGAATCTGCTGCTCGGCATATTTAATATCGACGCCCTGAAACAGAGTAATGACGATCTGGCTGGTGTTCTTCATGTTGCGAGAAGACATGCGCTTTATGCCGGAAACCGTAGCGATTTTATCTTCAAGTGGTTTGGAAACCAAAGTTTCAATCTCGGCTGGTGACGCGCCTTTGTAAGTTGTGGCGATGAAAATTGTTGGGATGTCGATGTCTGGATAGAGATCAACACTCATGCTGCGAAACGAAATCCAGCCGACAGCGATGATGGTGAGCATGATGCTCGTAATGAAGGCGGGGCGCTTTATTGCGAGTTCGGTGATATTCATGAATAAGTTATCTTTAATTTGACCAAATCTTCCAACATCAATAAGTAATTAATCCTCCTGGATTAAAGCCTGCTCAGGTTGATGTGACATCTTTTGTGCAGGATATTAATTCTGATAAAGCCGCGAATTCGCAATTGCTTCCAAAAGTCGGTAAGCGAGTTGCTGAGTGGCGAGCTCAGAATTAGAAAAATCCTGCTCGAATAGAAGAACTTGATAAGTATTTGTTCGGCCTTGTTTTAAAAGGATTCGTTCATTTTCTAATTTTAATTTTTGTGCTGCCTCAATGGCTAAAGAAAGTTTTAAATTTTCTTTATAACTCGCCATGTTTTGTACCAAACTCTGCCAATCATTTTCTTGTTCGAGCATTCTTTGGCGGTAAGTAATTTTAGCGGCGGAAGCTGATTTTACTGCACCTTCGCGAATGTCAGAAGTAAGGCCAAAATTAATCGGCATCGAAAATTGCACGCCGATTTTTGAGCCAATCCCGTTAGGCGCAAAACTATTATATGCGGCTTTGTAAGGAGTATCTTTGATCTGAGTGACTGAATGTGAGCCGTATAAATTCAGCGATGGTTTGTTATTTTCTTCTTCAAGTTTTGCAGCGGCGACGGCGGCTTTCATTGTTGCTTCACTAGCTTTCACATCAAAACGATCTGCTGCTTTGATTGTTGGCACGAGTAGGGTCTGTAACTTTTTTAAATCAAAATCATCAAGCTTTTCAGGAAGTTGATCGAGATCAACATTGCGCTGTTTGTTAAAAGTTTTGATGGCGATTTTTTCATCATTTTCAGCTTGTTTAAGAAAGAGATGTCGAGATTCAAAAGAGGCTCGCGCCTGTAACACATCTGACTTATCGCCCAAATTCATTCTCTCTCTTTTGGTGACGTAATCCAAAATTTTCTTAGCACCTTCTAAAGCGCGACGCTGAATTTCAACAGCTTTACGCGTGTAAACCAACATCCAGTAAGCCTTTTCTGAATTGGTTAATTCAGTTAGTGAGAGTGCTTTTGCGGTGAGTTTTTGTGATTCATTTGCGAAGTAAGTTGAGTCTTTATTTGCTTTGGTTGAAGCACCGAAACGGTTTTGCCATAAAGACAAAGTAAGCTCTAAAGTTGGAGTGCTCTGATAGTTTTCAATCGCTAGTGAAGGGTTCGTATAATTAGAAGCATTTAAGCCGTGATATTTGGTATTGTTTAGCGAGTAATAAAGATTGGTATTTAGACCGAAGTCAGAAGTTTGTGAAAAACCAATTTGGTTTTTTTGGTAATCAACTTGAGTGTAGCGAACAATTTGTAGCGCCTGATTTTGCTCATAGAAGGATTTTTCGCTATAACCGTAAAGCTTGACGGCAGTAACTAAATTAGCTTTTTTCTTAAGTAATTCGTAGGCATCAGCATTTTGTGCTGCGGCGTTGTAGTTTAGATTTTGGGTTCTTACTTGATCTAAATATTCTGAAACAGACAGAGCATAAGAGTTAGCGCCACAGCAGACTAAAATTAATGACGTTAGTAAAATACGTAACATGAAAGCCGAAGTTTTTTTTACTAAAATTAAGGAGATTTTTTCTGAGGAATTATTTCCTAAGAAGATTGCTGTTGCTGTTTCCGGAGGGGCTGACTCTCTGGCTTTGACTTTACTTTTGCAAGAATTTTGCCTCGTAAAAAAGATAAAACTTTTTGCCGTAACCGTTGATCACAAAATGCGTGAAGGCTCGTCCAAAGAGGCTTTATTGCTCAGTAAAATTTTAACTAAGAGAAAAATCTCTCACAAAATTCTGGCAATTCCGTGCAAAAAAATTCCCAAGAAAAATATTGAAGCAAAGTTGCGTGAGCTGCGTTACGAATTGCTTAAAAACTTCTGCGTAAAAAATAAAATCGAGTTTTTATTTCTCGGACATCACGGCGGAGATGTGGCAGAAAATTTTTTAATTCGTCTCTTTCGCGGTTCGGGCCTGGATGGTTTGTCGACAATAAGCGAGGTTGTTGACTTCAATGAAATTAAACTCGTACGACCTCTGTTAAATTTTGAAAAAGAAGATCTAAAAAAATTTCTTCGCACAAAAAAAGTGCGATGGTTTGAAGACGAAACAAATTCCGACGAGAAATTTTTACGCAACAAAATTCGTAATTTTTTAGAGACCCTTCCTGAAAAAGATTTGATTCAAAAACGTATTAAAAATTCTTCTGACGAAATTGCTAAAATGCGCAATTTCTTCGATGAGTTGATGTGGCGCGAGACCAAAGAAATCGTAGTCTTTGAAGATAAGAGAGTTTTAATTAATCGCGAAAAGTTCCGCGAGCTTGATGAAAAAATTGCTTTAAAAATTCTTGCCTTTGCCTTGATGAAAATTGGTAAAAAAAATTACAAACCGCGCCGTGAAAAATTGGAAAGATTTTACAAATATTTAATCGCAAAAGATGTGTTGAAGTTACGCAACTTTTATGGTTGTACGAGTAAGAAATTAGACGAAACAAGTGTTGTTATTCTTCCCGGATCACCGCTTTTATGATGAATTAATCCATCGCTCTGAGCCGTCGAACGGCGATTTTTTCTAGCGCTAATTAAAAAATTATCCTTGCTCAGGGGGCGATTTGAGAGAATTCGTGCGCACGCAATTTAATTTAAAGATAAGTGACAAAATTCGACGTAGTAATCATTGGTGCCGGTGCCGCAGGATTAATGTGCGCCCTAACCGCCGGTCAACGTGGTCGTAAGGTTCTCCTTCTTGATCACGCTAAAGCAGTCGGCGAAAAAATCCGCATTTCTGGCGGTGGCAGATGTAACTTCACTAACCTTTATACCGCTCCAAAAAACTTCATTTCACAAAATTTACATTTCTGCGTTTCAGCCTTGAAGCGCTTCACCCAACAGGACTTTATTGCTTTGGTAAAAAAGCATGAAATTGCATTTCACGAAAAAACTTTAGGCCAACTTTTTTGCGATGTTTCCTCGCGGCAAATTATTGCAATGCTCCTGAAGGAATGTTCTGATGGAGCTGTTGAAATAAGGCTTGAAACCTCTGCTGGCAAAATAAAAAAGTTAGAAAATTTATTCGAAATAGAAATTGGAGACGAGTTAATTCAGAGCGAATCTTTAGTTATTGCGACTGGAGGTTTGTCAATTCCAAAAATAGGCGCGACCGGTTTTGGTTACGATGTGGCCCGACAATTTGGTTTGAAAATTAAACAAACAATTCCGGCTCTTGTGCCACTAACCTTGGCAGAAGAAATTTTATGTAAGACCAAAAATCTTTCAGGTGTTGCCGTCGATGCAATTGTCTCTTGCGGCAAAATAAATTTCCACGAAGCAATCTTGTTCACCCATCGCGGACTCAGTGGTCCAGCTATTCTACAGATTTCATCTTACTTACAGCGTGGCGAAAAAATTGTGATTAATTTGCTGCCCGAAATTGATGTTTTCGTGCAATTACAAGAAGCAAAAAAGTCGCAACCAAGACAGCAATTGCCGAGTTTTTTTGCACAGTTTTTACCAAAAAGCCTGGCAATTTTTTTAGCTGAACAAGCGAATCATCAAGGAAATCTCAGTGATCTTTCCAACAAAAAAATAAAAGAAATCTCCGATCTTATAAATCGCTGGACCATTGTTCCAACGGGTACGGAAGGCTATGCCAAAGCAGAAGTAACTCTAGGCGGAATCGACAGTGAAG
>CANNMN010000088.1 GCA_947505885.1 Rickettsiales bacterium | reverse complement strand
TTGATCCCGGCACTATGAGCCCGACTCAGCATGGCGAAGTTTTTGTTACGGAAGATGGTGCGGAAACCGATCTTGATCTTGGTCATTACGAGCGTTTTACCGGGGTAGATGCGAAAAAGTCTGACAATGTCACTGCTGGTCAAATTTACTCAAAACTTTTAGCAAAAGAACGCAAGGGCGACTATCTTGGCGGCACAGTACAAGTGATTCCACACGTTACTGATCTCATCAAAGAATTTATTTTAAACGACGTAAAAGGAACAGATTTTATCTTGTGCGAAATCGGCGGAACGGTTGGTGATATTGAAGCATTGCCATTTTTTGAAACTATTCGTCAGCTCGGTTACGAAATGGGTCAAGATCGCTGCGCCTTCTTACACCTCACTCTTTTGCCTTACATTGAAAGCGCGAATGAGCTCAAAACAAAACCAACTCAGCACTCAGTAAAAGAACTGCGTTCGATTGGCATTCAGCCAAGCGTTTTGCTTTGTCGCGCCGAAAGACCGACCACTAAAGCGCATTTAGAAAAAATTGCTAAGATGTGCTCAGTGCCAATTTCATCAGTGATTGCCGCACCAAACGCCGCAAGCATCTACGAAGTTCCGCTGATCTATCATCAAAACGGACTCGACACCGAAATTCTCAAATTCTTCAAACTCGATTATAGCAAGAAGCCCGATTTGACCAAGTGGATCAAAATCAAAAATGCGATCGAGAATCCGAAGGCTGAGGTAAATATTGCCATTGTTGGAAAATATACTGACTACAAAGACTCTTACAAATCACTAATCGAAGCTATCGATCACGCCGCATTTTCAATGCAAGCCAAGGCAAAAATTACTTGGGTCAATGCGCGTAAAGGCAAAAATGATTTACCAAAAAATATCAACGCAGTTCTTGTTCCGGGGGGCTTTGGTGAAGACGGGGTTGAGGGTAAAATCGACATGATCAAGCAAGCGCGTTTACAAAAAATCCCATGTCTTGGAATTTGCTACGGCATGCAAATGGCGGTGATTGAATATGCCCGCAACGTTCTTGGAATTGAGGATGCAACTTCGAGTGAGTTCGCTAAAAAAGGAACCTTCGTGATTGGAATGATGAGTGAATGGCAAGATAAATCCGGCAAAAAAACTAAAAAAGCTGGTAGCGACATGGGCGGCACAATGAGACTTGGCGCTTATCCATGCGTGATTGAAAAAGGCTCGGTCGCTGAAAAAATTTACGGCAAAAATAAAATTTCTGAACGCCATCGTCATCGTTACGAAGTGAATGTTAATTTTAGAAATAAACTAGAAAAAGCTGGGTTAAAATTTTCTGGAATGTCGCCTGATGATAAATTGCCTGAGATTGTCGAGATTCCAAATCACCCATTTTTTGTTGGCGTGCAATTCCATCCTGAGTTGAAATCAAAACCATTTGCGGCGCATCCGCTCTTCATTTCTTTTGTTAAAGCCGCTCTAAAATATGCGTAATTTTTTCTGCTTAATTCTCTTGGCAAGTTTTTGCTCATGCGGATTTCAGATAATTTATCGCGATGAAGATAATAAATTTTCCTACGCCGAAGATCTTGCCTCGATCAGGATAAAAAAAGATCGAGATCACCTAAGTCAGGAATTAAAAAATAATCTTTACGACCTGCTGAATCCAGACTACATAAAATCAGAGCCGAAATATTTTCTAATCTTAAGAGCGAACAAATCAGTTTCCGGCGCATTAATTACTCAGACTGGCGCCTCAGGTCGTAACCGCGTCAACATTGACGTTCTTTACGAACTTAAAAATCTTGAAAATGGCGCGATAATTTCAAGAGGTACAACCGCGGTAAATGATAGTTACGATGTTAGTACTAACCGTTATGGCACCTATGTTGCCGATGATACAGTGCGATTAAACTTAACCAAAATTGCCGCACAGAATATTCGTAATGCGCTAGTAAATGATTTTATTGAGGTAAAAAAGAAATGCGCAGAAAAGCCAAAAAACGCGGAAAATGAGGTGGTGGAAGAAGTGAAAGAAGAGCCGAAAGAAGAATTAATGTATGATAGGGCTGATGATGTACGCGGAGATGATAAGAGCGATGAGCAGAAAATTAGAAAAGAAAATAGAGAATGGGGTTATGAGACAAAGCAAAAATTCATTTGCCCATTTACAGAATCAGTTAAGAAGACTGTTAAATAAGATTAATCCATCACTCGATCCGTTATCTATATCGATTGCTCTTTCTGGATGAGGCATCATGCCGAGCACATTTTTCTTTTCGTTAAAAATTCCAGCGATGTTCAAAAGAGACCCATTTGGATTGGCTTCGTCAGTAAGATTGCCATCTTCATTAATGTAGCGAAAGGCAATTGAATCAGTATCTTCGAGTTTTTTTAGAGTTGTAGAATCAGCAAAGTAATTTCCATCCATATGCGCTATTGGAACGCGAATAAGTTGATGCGCGTTATATTTATGAGTGAAAGCGGAGTTTTTATTTTCAACGCGCAAATTCATAGTCTGACAAATGAATTTCATTTTTTTATTACGCGTAAGCACTCCGGGAAGAAGTCCGGCTTCAGTGAGAATTTGAAAGCCGTTGCATATACCAAGAACTCTAACGCCCTTTTTAGAAAGTCTTTTTACTTCCATCATTACTGGTGAAATCGCGGCCATCGCACCAGAGCGCAAATAGTCGCCGTAAGAAAATCCGCCAGGAACAATTATTAAATCTAGATCGTCATCAAGCTTGGTTTCTTGGTGCCAAATTCTTTGCACACGTGCGCCAATTTTTTGTAAAGCATCAACGGCATCGCGATCACAATTTGAGCCGGGAAAAGTAATTACTGCTGATTTCATTAGATGGCCTCGTAGCTGTAGTCTTCGATGATTTTATTGACGAGCAACTTGTCACAAATTTCGTCAACAATCTGTTTGATTTTTGCTGGATCATTTTCGGCTATTTCAAGCTCTACAACCTTGCCCTGCCTAACTTGTGAGATTTGTGCAAAGCCAAGATTTTTTTGCAAAGAACCCTCAATTGCTTTGCCTTGTGTATCAAGTACGCCTTTTTTTAGAGAGATTAGAATTCTGATTTTCATACTATTTTATTCCTAAACGTGAAGCCACTTCCTTGTAGGCCTCGACTAATCCGCCAAGATTTCTTCTGAAGCGATCTTTGTCGAGTTTTTCGGAAGTTGATTGATCCCAAAGTCTGCAGCTATCTGGGCTGATCTCGTCAGCCAGAATGATTGAACCTTGCGCATCAAATCCAAATTCAATCTTAAAATCAACTAAGCGAATGCCGATATTGATAAAAATCTTACACATGATTTCGTTGATGCGGGCGGTGATATTTTTGATTTCATCGAGTTGTTTTTTAGTGACAATTTTTAGCACATTAATGGCGTGATCATCGTTGATTAAAGGATCTCCTAGTCCGTCATCCTTAAAACAAATTTCAAAAACTGGTACGGATAATTCTAAGCCTTCAGTAATGCCAAGGCGCTTAGCCATTGACCCAGCAGCGATATTTCTGATGATTACCTCAAGTGGAATAATTGTAACTTTTTTAATCAACTGTTCGCGTTCATTTAATCTTTTTACGAAATGAGTTGGAATTCCGGCGGTCGCGAGTTCGTTCATTAAATATTCTGAAATCACATTATTCAAAATACCTTTCCCCTCGATAATTTCTTTCTTCTCTCCGTTGAAAGCAGTGGCGCTGTCTTTGAAAAATTGGATGAGCAAATTTTCGTCTGAAGTTGTGAAAAGTTGTTTGGCTTTGCCTTCGTAAATTTTCTCTAATTTTTGCATGCTAATAGTTGTAATGCGGCGATCACCGAGGCTTTTCGAACCTCGTTTCTATCGCCAGCAAAGTTGAATTTGCGGTTTACAATTGGATGGCTGTGACTTGCAACTGCGATATGCACCAAGCCTGATTTTTCTTCTGGTCCTGCAACTCCGGTAATGGAAATTGCGACATCGGCTTGTGAATTTTTTAATGCACCTTGAGCCATTTCTTCAGCGGTTTCTGCGCTTACTGCGCCAAAGTTTTTCAGTGTTTCTTTCTTTACTCCGAGTAGGTCGATTTTTGCCTGATTTGAATAAGTAACGAAACCGCGCTCAAGTACTTTTGACGCTCCAGGAATTTCGGTCAATAAAGCTGATAAAAGACCACCAGTGCAGGATTCAGCGATAGTAATTTTTAACTTTTTTTCCTCAAAAATGCGTAAAATTTTTTGCGCTTGAGAGAGAAGATTTGAGTCGAAGAACATTGAAATCTTAAGTGTTTTAGGAGCTTCTTAGATCTCCCCATTTTTAGGAATCAAAGAAGCTAGCAACAACTCGCACTAATTTCAAAATAAACCAACTTATTTTCTTTAACATTCGAAGAGATGAGTTGTGACTTGCTTAAGCCCTTCGAATAAGTCATCGAAGCATTAAAATAAGGATTAGAAAAAATAGTTTTGATCCCGGTTCCAGATAATCTTCCGCTCGAGCCATCATATTTATTTTTAGCATAACCGTAGTCGTAGAAAGGCTCGAAGGTGACTTTAAATCCAGGGCTGAAGCTAATTTTATTTCTGAAATAATAGCCAGAATCAGCAGAGACGTAATTTTCTTTAAAGCCGCGCACCGAATAATAGCCGCCGACGGCGAATTGTTCAGAGCCAAAAAGTGTTTGTTTGGAAATTTGGCTGTCCATTTCAGTGCTGAAAGTCAGTGGAATAGTCGTAAATTTTTTTGCAGCCGAAGCGTAAAATTTTAGAGCTTCAAATTGGGCTTTAGCAGTTGAGGAGGAAATATTTTGCTGATCTTTTTTGGCATTAAGCGCAGTTAATCCGAGGATGTAAGTAGGCTTAAAATAAAGACTGGTGCCGTTGCTAAAATATGAAGAGGCAGAAAATCCTAAGTTTAAAATTGTTAATCTGCGCTCGGAATTACTCAACTTGGCGCCATTTTGATAACTCGCCGCACTTTTGGAAGTAAGCGAACTGTTTATCGAGATTCTCAAGTCAGCTTTATTAAGTAAAACTCGATCGAGGCTGAATTTATTTTGTTGTGAGAAGCCGTTTGTGACAAGCGAGGTAGTTGATCCGGCATTTGTTCCTTTGAATTCACTGCGCGAAAAATCGTAAGAAAATGTGTTGGATTTGAATGGAATAGAGATGCCGCTGCTAAAGGCTTCGAGGTTTTTAATCTGGTGATCGTCGTGCAAATTTGCTGTGTAACTTACGCTTAAACCGTCATTCAGAAACAAAAGATTATCGAGGCTTGAAGAAAAATTTGTGCGCTGCACGCCAGTGAATTTATTGCCCAAATTATCTTTGCCGACGGTCGCATGGAGTGGAAATTTTTTCTGATTTTCGACAAGAATTTTGCTCTCACCATCAACGCTTCCTGGCTCGATTTTCATCGTCGCGCGATTAGATTGTAGACGATTGATTTGATAGATTCCTTGGTTGATTTCATTGATGTTGAGTGCGTCACCTTCGATATTTCCGAAGGCAGTAAATTTTTGCATTTTTTCAATCACGCGGTCTCGTCCCAGAGAAATTTTTTCAATTTTTCCTTCGATAATTTTTAACTCTAAAATGCCGCTTTTTAGATTTTGTTTTGGTGAAGCAACTTGTGTAGTGACGTAGCCTAGGCCTTGGTAATAATTGGTAATTTTGGTGACGACCTCGCCCAAAAATTTTGCTCCAAAACATCTGCCGATGAATGGTGAGGTGAGTTTTTTTTGACGAGATGAAGAAAGTAAATTGGCGTCAACTAGCCTGATTCCACTGATCGGAAGGCAATTTTTAACTTTGCCTGAAGCGTTAA
>CANNMN010000087.1 GCA_947505885.1 Rickettsiales bacterium | reverse complement strand
TGCCGCTCTACAAAGAATTGATTAAGAACTTGGATAAGTGTTCACAAATCGATTACGAATTAATCTTAGTTAATGACGGTAGCGCCGACGGTAGTTTAGGAATTCTCAGTAATTTAGTCGTGAAAGATAAACGGGTTCGCATCGTTAATTTTGCCCGCAATTTCGGTCATGAAATCGCTATGACCGCAGGTCTTGATCACTCGCACGGCGAAGCAGTGATTTTCATGGATGCTGATTTACAACATCCGCCGCACATCCTACCAAAGATGATTGAAAAATGGCTGCATGGCCACGATGTGGTGCTCACTAAAATCACAGTAAATGAAGATAAGTCAGCATTCCGCAACATGTTGTCGAAAGCATTTTACTGTTTGGTGAACTGGATTTCAGACGTCAGCATTCCAGAAAATACTCCAGATTTTCGCCTAATCTCTGGCGACTATGTTACTACACTTAAAAATATGCGTGAGAATAGTCGAATGTTTCGCGGCATGTTAAATTGGCTCGGAATTTTTAACGCTGCACAGATTGAATTCGTCGCGCCAAAAAGAGTTGCCGGAGTGACTAATTACAATTTCGTAAAATCAATGCGCTTGGCGATTGATTCAATCATTCAGTTTTCGATTAAGCCGCTACGAATCTCGATTTATTTTAGTATAATTTGTGCTCTTGCTTCGCTTTCATTCGGCCTAATAACCATCTACGAACACTACGTAGCTCACCAACCAAGTGGCTACGCGACAATCATTTGTTTAATCACTTTTTTCGCCAGCTTGCAGTTCGTACTCATCGGAATCTTAGGCGAGTATATCGGCCGCATTCATATCGAATCGCGCGACCGACCGCTTTATTTCGCCAATGTGATTGAGAAATAAGATGAAGTTAAGAATTAACGCCGACGATTTTGGCATCAGCCCAGGTGTAAATAGTGCAATTGAAAAAATGTTTCGCGAAGGCCGCCTGAACTCTGCAAGCATAATTTGTGGCTGCGGTTATTTTGACGAAGCCGTTGCAATCACCAAAAGAAATCCTGGCCTGGAAGTTGGTTTGCATTTCAATGCAACTGTGGGATCGAGCCAATTTAAAAATGGATTTTTGTCGCTATTTGTAATGTCGATTCTCGATAAAAAATTACTCCAAAAAGAAATCGAAGAAGAGCTCAGAGCGCAAATTTCTTTGCTCGAAAAAAGCGGAATTAAAATCACCCATATCGATTCACATCGACACATCCACATGATTCCAAGAATTTTTTCTGTCGTAGAAAAAGTGGCGAAAGAAAAAGGAATTGAGCGCGTTAGAGTCGTAAATGAAAACCTTCTTACAACCATGTGCATCAAGCATCCAAGAAGTTTTATATGGAATGGTGGAATTATAAAATGGCTGATTCTGACAATCTTTCGATTGATGGGAAATATTTCTTCAAAGCGTTATTTCTTCAGCATTCTTTACACCTGTGAAATCACCAAAGAACTAATCGATAAAATCAAAGTTCCAAAAAAATTTCGTGATGCCGAAGTGGAGGTGATGATTCATCCTGGTGATCCAAAGATGGATGAGAAGATTGCAGAACTTGAGGAGAGAGAGCATCTTCTTTCGGCAGCGAGAGCATCTGAAGCCTAGACAAAGAACTAACTAATAATGATATTAATCTGGATTGCAGCGTCGCTTCGCTTCTCGTAATGAAGAGAAATTTACTACTCAGAACCAATATTCCTCGGTCTACGATTTGTCTCCCCTCTTTCTGAAGGCACTACCCCTTTTGGAAAACATGAAATACCACCCCTTCCTTTATCCTCTAAGGAAACGCAGATGTATCCGGTTCCGGTCACTTCACACACCTCGTAATTCTCGAATCCGATAGAATTTCTTTGTAGATGACATTCAGCGGCGAAAGCTTCTCCAGAGATAAGCAGTAATATTAGGAATAGTTTTTTCATTGAGATGTTAAGCGAGTTTTTTGCGCAGATTAAGCAACATATCTTCGACCATCTTTTTTAAATCATACTCAACCTTCCAGCCCCATTGATCGCGAGATGCAGAATCGTCAATTGAACGTGGCCAAGAGTCTGCGATTTTTTGACGAAAATCTGGAACGTAATCAATTTTAAAATCAGGAATGTGCTTAGTGATTTCAGCAGCAATTTCAGCGCAAGAAAAGCTGACTCCAGAAAAGTTAAAATTGCTGTGATTTTTTAATTTAGAAAAATCTGTTTCAGCCAATTGTATCGTGCCGCGAATTGCGTCTGGCATGTACATCATGGGCAAAGTTGTGTCAGCGGAAAGGAAGCAAGTGTAGGACTTCTTTTTAATCGCTTCGTAAAAAATTTCGACCGCGTAATCTGTTGTTCCGCCGCCCGGCAAAGTTTTATAACTAATTAATCCTGGGTAACGAATTCCGCGCACATCGATTCCGAATTTTGCCACGTAATATTCGCAAAGTAGCTCACCTGCTGCTTTGGTAAGGCCGTACATTGTTTTTGGCAAAATCACCGTTTCTTGTGGAGTATTATCGCGCGGCGTTTCTGGGCCAAATACCGCGATTGAACTCGGACAAATAATTTGCTTCACACTTAACTCACGCGCCACTTCAAGAACATTGTGCAAGCCAGTCATATTAACATCCCAACACAGGTTGGGATTTTTTTCACCAGCAGCAGAAAGGATGGCAGCAAGGTGATAAATTACTTTAATTTCGTGCTTCTTAACAATTTCAGCGAGACGGGGCTTATCCAAAACATTGAGAGCTTCATAGGGTAAAAATTCTTCTCCCACAGCAGAGTCTCTGATATCTGAAGAGATAATATTTTTTTCGCCGTAAGTTTTTTTAAGTGCAAAAACAAGTTCCGAGCCTATTTGACCAAGAGCACCAACGACTAAGATTCTCATGAATTAATTAAGTTTTATTGAATATTTTTTTGAGAGGTATTTTTCGATATCATCTATTTCGTCCTTCATTAAAGCTCGATCGAAGATAATAATTTCAGAAATTTGTCCGTTGAAGTTACGCGCATTTCTATTGCTAGGCCCCGATGTTTCATCACCTAATTTGCCAATTACCCAAGAAAGATTAGTTTTGGCAAAATTTCCATTGGTTACAGATGGAATTGCTGTTCCATTACTAATAAGAGCTCCATTACCAATAAAAGCTTCATTATTAATCCACAAAGATTCGTTTTCCGAGGCAAAGTTTCTCGAATAAGACATTATGTAATTTTTTTGAGGTTTAATCGTTTGAGTACTGAAGTTGTTATCTCCACCAGTTTTGCCAACACTAGATCTAAATGCAGAGCGGATAGAATTACCACCAGTCTGAATTTCAAGCGCTGTTGCTGAGCCGTCACTGTTGTCATTATTATTATTAGTATCCACATCGCTATAGAGGTTCATTATCTCCATGTCATCAGCTGTCGCATCAGAAGAGATATTAAACACAATAAAAACCGAATAGCTTGGAGAGTGGCTTACGGAAGCGCTGGAAGTCAAATAATCGTCAGTTAAAAATGATAATGTAGGAATGCCGTTAATTCCGTTTATTTTGTAAGTTGGTTTATAACTCACCTGACTTTGTATAAAGTCAGTCTTTGATGATTGTTGAGAAGAAATATTACTCCACTTATCAACCAAATCACCATCACCCAAAGAGTCATTGACGCTAGATGCGGAAGTTGCATCAAGCCAAAGAATCAGATCCTTCATCGAATTAACCGGAGAGTTACTAGTTAAAGAACGAGCTGAGCTCAAACGAAACTTTATAATTAAACCTCGGCTTTCGGTTACTCCAGCAACTAAAATTCCAATAACTAGAATCACAATCGACAATTCTATTAAAGAAAAGGCAGAATTTTTTTTCATAAAAATGGGTTACAATGTTTTATATAAATCAATCGTTAGCCGACACATTTTTTCGTTAGAAAAATTTTCTACAATATTTTTGTGCGCCGCATCTCCGATTGAGTCAGTTTCCGCTTCTGACATTTCCAAAACACGATCGATCAATTCTGCAAATTTCTGCGTGTCGCCAACATCAACTAAAAATCCGGTTTTATCTTCAATAATCGTATCGAGTGAGCCGCCAATTTTTGTCGCAATAATTATTTTACCTAAAGCCTGCGCTTCAATACTGATGCGGCCAAAAGCTTCCGGACGAACTGAAGGACAAACAACAAGATGCGCAATTGAATAAGCGGTTTGCATGTCTTTGCACAAACCAACAATTCTCACTTTTCCCTCTAACTTTTTCTTGACGACTAGTTGCTCAATTTTTTTACGAAACGCCTTGTGGCCATGATCTGAACCAACCAAAACGCAGCAGAAGTCATTCTTAACTTTCGTCAATGTTTCGAGTAAAAATTCATGACCTTTCCACGCTGTAAATCGCGCAGGCATTAGAATAATTTTTTTATCTTCTGGCAAATGCCACTTTGTCATCAACTCAACAACAAGGCTGTTTGAAACTGCCTTTGCATTAAAATAATTCAAATCAGCGCCGCGCTGAATAACAGTTAATTTCCCCGACAATTCTCCTGGGTAATTTTTTAACAAATAACTCTTAATGAAATTCGAAACAGCAATGACGCGATCCGCTTTCAACATAATCTCGTTGTAAATTCTTTTCGGCGCAAAATTTTCCCATTTCAAAAAATTTAACGAGTAAGTGCCGTGCACTGTTGCCACTAATTTTGTCTTGGTTTTTTTGCAGGCAAAATAAGCGCTCCACATTGGCGCTCTTGATCTCGCATGAATAATGTCAACATTGTGCTCGGCGATAATTTTTTCTAGTCGCCTAATATTTAGAAAAATCGTCAGCGGATTTTTGCTGTGAACTGGCAAAGTAATATGAGTGATTCCCGCTTCACGCAATTGATAAACCAAAACACCACCCTTTGAAACTACGATTGGTTCAAAACCCTCTTTCTTTAACGCCTTAGCAACATCGATTGTGCCACGCTCCACTCCGCCATTTTCTAGCGCAGGAAGAAGTTGCATCACGGTAATTTTTTTTTCGCTTTCCGTCATTTGCTTAAACTAAAATTGTCTCTTCTCGCTTAGCACCAGTAGAGATGATTGCAGCTTTTACATTACACAATTCTTCAATGCGCTCGATGTAAGCGCGCGCTTTTGAAGGAAGCTGGGCAAGTGATTTGGCACCAAATGTGCTTTCTTTCCAACCTTCAAATTCTTCGTAAATAGGTTCGATTTTATCCCAAAGGTGAATGGCTTGCGGCAAGTAATTGCAAGTCTTTCCATCGATTTTATAAGCGACGCAAATTTTGATTTTTTCCAATTTGTCGAGTACGTCGAGTTTAGTTAAAGCGATTTCTTTCACTGAAGAAAGTTGAATTGCTTGTTTTACCAGAACCGCATCAAACCAACCGCAACGACGATTGCGACCAGTTACTGTTCCAACTTCTTTTCCTTCGATACGTAAAAATTCTCCAATTTCGTCGTGAAGTTCAGTTGGAAATGGACCAGACCCAACACGTGTTGTATAGGCCTTTAAAACACCGATTGTTTTGTGCAAATCCGCAACTCCAAGACAAGAGCCAAGAGCAACTTGTCCGATCATTGTATTGCTAGAAGTAACGAAAGGGAATGTGCCGTAAGTCACGTCTAGCAAAGCCCCTTGCGCGCCTTCAAACATTACTGGACCACAGGTAGAAAGTTTTTCTCCAATCTCAAAAGCTGGTTTTGCAAGAGCTAAAATTTGCTCACGCACCGGCGCCAATTCGGCAATAATTTCTTCCACTGTTTTTAGTTCGGCTCCGAGGCTTAGCCTTAATAGATTGTGGTACTCAAGTAGATTTTCGACGCGCGTGCGGAAAATATTTTCGTCGGCTA
>CANNMN010000086.1 GCA_947505885.1 Rickettsiales bacterium | reverse complement strand
ATGGACTCGGACTGTCATCTCTTCCAGTGCAGATTGGTGACCTTACTGAGTTGACAAGTTTAAATCTGAATCATAACCGAATAAACATACTTCCCGCAGAGCTTGGTAAGCTTTTTGCTTTGGAAAGTTTATTTCTTGGTAGTAACCAACTAACTGAGCTTCCTGCCGAGCTTGGTGAGCTTGTTGCTTTGGAAGGTTTACATCTTGCTAAGAACCAACTAACTGAGCTTCCTGCCGAGATTGGTAAACTTGCCTCTTTAAGAACTTTACATCTTGGCAAAAACCAACTAACCGATCTTCCTGAGGAGATTGTTAATCTTGCTCTTTTAACGCGGTTTGATCTTAGAGGCAACGATCAACTAACCATCTCAGAAGATCTTCTAGACAGATTATCCGACCTAGAAAAAAGAAACTGCAATGTTGAATATCCAGATCACTTCTACACCCATAAAGTTGCTCTGACAAAATCACACTTAAAAGCAATTGGCGCAAGCTACAAAGAGGATAACTCTATTGCAGCGGATAACCCAATTCAAAGTACAACAGAATTGTTACAACGATTTCTCGATGAAAAAATCGAAGATCGCGGAGGATTTAAAGGAATTCTTCAAGCCGCAACTCCCACACTAGATGTTTTAGAAAGAAATCCCGACCACCTCAAATGGGTAGAAAAAATTGCAGAACTTTATCTCTCTGGCTGCGTCAATCAACCAGTTGGAGGTTGGTCCGCAATATCTGCTTTAGCTTCAATCGCAGCAGCACCAACAATGTTAGAGAAATTGGAGGTAGCAAAACATCTTTTGACGCTTGATCTGGTTAAAGATTTTGTTAGCAAAAATTTTGGTAGTCAGGGAGTGGAGATCGAGGCAGGAAATGCCCTACTCAGAGAAGAGCATGCAATACTTTTATCAGAAAGTGTTATTAAAAAACCCTGGCTCGCGGTTCCTGGTCAGATTGCCTTCGGGCTAACCGTTACAGATTGGGCAAAAGAAAAAGTTAAAGAATTTCATGAACACATAATGCCACTCTTGCAAAAAACGCCTCAGGAAATGGCGGATTTTTTACTCGACGGTGTTCACTGCATAACTTGGGGAGAAATTAACTTTCCAGAACAGCTAAGGGCGATTAACGATTCCTACAAACAAGATATGACAGCAAGATGGGAAGAGATCGACGGGATGGAAGAAAGTTCAAAGAAAAAGGAGCTTACAGAAAATTTTAGGGATGAGCAAAAAGCTCGAGAGATTAAGAATGATGAAACTATCTCTGAAACAATCAAAGCACTAACCAAAGATATGCTTGGAAGAGAATTGCACGAAGAGGAGGGACGATCTTCAGCTGAGTCACCACCAAAAACAGCGACAAATACTTTCTCAGCTCAATTGAAGGAAGGCGCTGCTGTAAGAACAAGTGATTTATAGAATCAAGCGCCCCCTTTTAGCCCAAGGCAAATTGCCCAGAGCAAATTTAGTTGGTCAACTTGGAAGATATTTCTTCTCCTCCTCATATCTACCGCAACTTTTTGAAGTTGCGGAATTTGGATTCAGTAAAATTTAGGTCAGAGAAATTAAAAGATTATTCTGACTACAAAACATTAGCTACAGTTTGAACTTTTTGGAGCTAGTAATAGCTAACATTTTCTACATGTGATTGAGCAGATGTTGTCAAAGAGTTACCAGAGATTTTCTGTTGCACACGCGCGACAGCATTTTTAGAATACGCAACCTCACTTTCACTTCCCCAAAATTTCTAAAAAAATGACAGATAAAAACGCAATTCAAGTTGCCACAGGTAAAGATATTCAGTCGGTTTCACTGGTCTCTGAGATGAAAAAATCTTACCTCGATTACGCTATGAGCGTCATCGTTTCGCGCGCTATTCCTGATGCTTGCGATGGCTTGAAGCCAGTTCACCGTCGCATCCTTTTTGCAATGTATGAAGGCAATTACGATTACAACAAACCCTTCAAAAAATCGGCAAGAATTGTAGGTGAAGTAATGGGTAAATACCATCCACATGGTGACTCAGCAATTTACGAATCTCTCGTCCGCATGGCACAAGATTTTTCGATGCGCGTGCCACTAATTGACGGACAAGGTAACTTCGGTTCAATCGACGATGACCCGGCAGCGGCAATGCGTTACACTGAATCGCGTTTGAAAAAAGTTACTCACACCATGCTTGATGACCTCGACAAAGACACTGTCGATTTCATCCCCAACTATGACGGCCACGAAAGAGAGCCAAAAGTTTTACCAGCACGCTTTCCAAACCTTCTTGTTAACGGTTCCGGCGGAATCGCCGTCGGCATGGCAACAAACATTCCTCCACACAATTTAGGCGAAGTGGTTGACGCTTGTTTGAGCTACATCGACAACAATGAAATCACCATTGAAGACATCATCAAAATCGTCCCTGGCCCCGACTTCCCAACTGGCGGAATCATTTTAGGTCGTGCCGGATTCGACTCTGCAGCCCGAACTGGAAGAGGTTCTGTGGTCATGCGCGGCAAGCACAAAATCGAGAAAAAAGCTGGCGGAAAAGTTGCCATCATCATCGAAGAAATTCCTTACCAAGTTAACAAAGCCAAGCTCGTAGAAAAAATTGCTGAGCTCGTAAAAGAGAAAAAAATCGAAGGAATCACTGACTTGCGCGACGAATCTGACCGTGAAGGAATTCGCGTCGTCATTGAGCTGCGCCGCGATGCAATGGAAGAGGTAATCATTAACCAACTTTACAGCTTCACTGAATTGCAATGCAATTTCAGCGTAAACATGTTGGCGCTCAACCATGGTAAACCGCAGCTTCTTAACATTCTTGATGTCATCAAAATCTTCACCGATTTCCGTTTTGAAGTTACCACTCGCCGCACCAATTTCTTGCTTAACAAAGCCAGAGACAAAACGCACATCTTAATCGGTTTGGCCGTTGCCGTTGCAAATATCGACGAAATTGTTGAGCTCATCAAAAAATCAAAAGATGTCGTTGAAGCGAAAGAAAAACTTCTCGCTAAAGCTTGGCCAGTAGGTCTCATCGAAGCAATGGTGAAGCTAGTTCAAGACAAGGGAAATGTCATCAAAGCTGGTAAATTTTACTTCACTGAAATTCAAGCCAAAGCAATTCTTGAAATGCGTTTAGCGCGTTTGACTGGCCTTGAAATGGAAAAAATTACCGACGAGTTAAAATTGCTCGCCGCTGAAATTTCTACTTACCTCGAACTTCTGTCTGACCGCTTGAAAATGCTCGCTTTGGTCAAAAAAGAATTAATCGAAGTTAAAGAACAGTTTGCAACGCCACGACGCTCAATCATTGAAGACAGTGAATTCGAGGTCGACATCGAAAACCTAATTCCAAAAGAAGACATGGTTGTTGTTGCCACAATGAACGGCTACATCAAACGTGTTCCACTTTCTGCCTACCGCACGCAACGTCGCGGTGGTAAAGGTCGCAGTGCCATGGATGTTCGCGACGAAGATGTTACAACTGACATCTTTGCGACCAACACTCACACGCCAATTCTATTCTTTTCAAACAAAGGAAAAGTTTACCGCCTCAAAACTTACAAATTACCTCTCGGCTCGCCACAAGCTCGCGGCCGCGCTTTGGTAAACTTACTTCCACTTGAACAAGGTGAAAAAATTTCGACAATTTTAGCGCTGCCTGAAGACGAGTCGAAATGGCAAGAATTGAGTATTGCTTTCGCAACTTCCGAAGGTGACGTGCGTCGCAACTCAATGGATCAATTCATTGACATTCGCTCTTCCGGCAAAATCGCCATGAAACTCGAAGGCAAGCAAGCCTTAATTGGCGTGGCCTTGTGTACTGAAGCAAACGACATGCTGCTCTCAACAAAAGATGGAAAATGCATTCGCTTCCCAGTTTCTAAACTTCGCGTTTTCCAAAGTAGAAACTCTACGGGAGTCCGTGGAATAAAGCTTAGTGCAGGTAATGAAGTAATTGCTTTGTCAATTCTTCAACATGCCGGAGAAGATTCTGAAGTTAAAGACAAGTACCTGAGCATCAACCTAGAGAAACGTCTGGCCTTGCGCGAAGCCTTGTTGTTCAACAAGAATCTCAAAGAAAATCCGTCTGACGACTTACTAGTTGTGCCACAAGAACTGCCAAAAATTAAGTCAGAATTGCCACAAGCTAAGATTGAAGAAATGGCTGAAGTTGAAGAGTTTATCTTGACGATTACTGAAAATGGTTACGGCAAAAGAAGTTCGGCTTACGAGTACCGAATCACTAACCGCGGCGGTTCAGGAATCACCAACATCGTCACTTCAAAGCGCAATGGCAACGTCGTTGCCAGCTTCCCTGTCGAAGTAAAAGACCATGTAATGATCATCACCGACAAAGGCACTTTAATCCGTACTGGGGTTGATGCGGTAAGAATTTCTGGTCGCAACACTCAAGGCGTAACCTTAATTAAAACCAAAGACGAAACCGTGGTGTCTGTCGCAAGAATTGCGCAAACCGGCAACAATGAAGTTGATGAAGCAGAAACTGGTGAAGAGCTTTCCGAAGAAGGCGTTACCGAATAAAAACTTGTGCCGGTCGAGTGAAATCGAGAACTCTTGAATATTAGAGCGCTCTTAATTTCTTTCGACCGGCAGATAAAATTAATAAAATCATGAAATATCCCCTTTCCTCCCGCGTTCTTCACTGGCTCATGGCTACAATTATTTTGTTCATGCTTGGCCTTGGAATTTACATGACCGACTTCCTCAGCAAAGAATCGCCAAGCCGCATGGATATTTACAACTTACACAAATCGCTCGGCGCTTTGGTTCTTGTATTAATTGTCGCTCGAATCATTAACCGCCTAGCTCTCGGTGCGCCGGCAATGCCACAAACATTACTGAAATCTGAGAAAATTTTAGCGCACCTCGCCCACGGAGCACTTTACTTACTCATGATTATCGTGCCACTTTCTGGCTACTTAATGTCAAATCTCTTCGGCTACCCGGTAAAATTTTTTAGCATTGAATTGCCTTCGTTAGTCACTGCAAATCCTGAACTTGGAATGACTTTCGCCGAAATTCATGAGGTCTCAGCTTTTATTCTACTTGGCCTTGTGGTGATTCACATTTTAGCCGTCATCAAACATCGCTTTTTCGACAAGCCAGAAAATAATATTTTGAAGAGAATGATTTAGCGAGACTTCTCTGTATTTTTGACGCACTACCACTCATTAAGCATTGATTTTACTGCATTTAAAAAAAACAGTCTTCGACTGCCGCTCCGGCAGTTTTAGAAAAAATCAATTCAGACCATGGCAAAAACCAACCTGATTTACTCGAAAGATTACGCCAATCTTCTCGCAGAAATTCGTGACTGCATTAGCCAAAATCAGCAACAAATTTTCTCGGTGGTCACTAGGCAAAAAGTAGTAATGTCTTGGCAAATTGGTGAATTGGTGAGCAAGCATTTAGCAAAAAATTCAAGCGAAGATTACAAAAAAACTCTGTTCAAAAAATTAGAAGCAGACCTCGGTCTCACTGAAACTGTACTCTACAAAATGCACAGTTTTCATAAATCTTACCCCTCTCTTCCAAAGGATGATGAAAAACTGAACTGGAGTCATTACCGCGTTCTTAGCGGTGTAAAAGAGGGCGAAGAAAGAAAGCGCCTAGAAAATTTAGTAAAAGAAAAAGACTGGAGTAGCGACAAACTTCAACAAGAAACAAAAAAGTTAAAAACTTCCGATTCACCCGCAACGAAACAAAAAAAATTAGCTGCAGTAAAACTTGTAGCCCGCCGTGGAGAGCTTTTTAATTACAGCTTAGCTGTAAGAATTGGTCGCGTTGTTTACACAACCAAAATGTTTTCACGCGAATTTACGTGGTGGTGTTTTTGGTTTTTGGATCAAAGTATTCAAGCAATTTTTCGTAAGGTGTTTTGCCGTCAATTCCCTTGTGGGGCTTAACGGTATT
>CANNMN010000085.1 GCA_947505885.1 Rickettsiales bacterium | reverse complement strand
CGGCATTATTTTTTTCTGCGCCAATTTTTCTTTCGGAAATTTATCTTTTTCTGTCACCAGCTCTCTACAAAAATGAGAAAAAAAATATTCTTTTGATCTTTTTTTTCTCTCCATTTTTATTTTTATGCGGCGCAATTTTTGCATATTTTTTTATTTTACCAATCGCTTTGCAATTCTTCGCGAGCTTTGAAACTCAAGGTCTCGTAGGCTCATCAAGTTTTTCAATTCAACTCGAAACAAGGTTGAGTGAGTACCTAAATTTTGTAGAAAATTTACTACTAGGATTTGGTGTCGCATTTCAATTTCCAATCTTGTTGCTTTTATTAATCAAACTTGATTTGTTGTCGGCCAATGACTTAAGACGTAAGAGAAGATATTGGATTGTAATCATCTTTGTGGTGGCTGCGATCCTTACTCCACCTGACGTTGTGAGTCAGCTGAGTTTAGCGGTTTTGTTGATCTTACTCTTCGAAATTACTATTCTCATTGGTCAAAAATTTAATAAATAATTATCATGGTTGCTAAAAAAACAGTCGCGAAAAAAGTCGTTGCTAAAAAGCCAGTTGCTAAAAAAGCAGTTGTTAAAAAAGTCGTCGCTAAAAAAGCAGTTGTAAAAAAAGTAGTTGCTAAAAAGCCAGTTGCTAAAAAAGCAGTCGTAAAAAAAGTAGTTGCTAAAAAGCCAGTTGCTAAAAAAGCGGTTGCTAAAAAGAAGTAACTTTCTGGATAAGTAAAAAATCTAAAAAGTAATAAGAGGCGCGTTTCCATTCGGGGCCGCGCCTTTTTTATTGCGTGAAATTTTTTGGTCGTAACTTCGCTCGACCTGCGAAATTAAATTCTTTTTGAAACTGCGATTGCGAATCTTGTTGTCGCTTTGATGAAGCTAGTTAGTGGTTTAAAATAACAAAGTTCTGCAGCTTTATTTTCGTAGCCGATGTCGCGATGCTCTAATTCTTCAGAGCAGAATTTTTCGATTTTAGTTTTGAGTTCTTCTTCTTTTTCGAGTGTGTTTAGCTGCGATTTGTAATGCTCATCAATCACCTCTTCGACTGCTGTTGTGCAGGCCATTGCGGCACGTTTGTCGAGTAGAGCGGTGAAAAATCCGAGCGCAAATCCGCCAATTCTCCACACCGGCTGCATCACCGTCGGACGAATTTTTTTCTTCCTAATTTCCGCATCAAAATAATCAAAATGCACATCTTCCTGCTCTTTCATGTGCTCAACAATTTTCAACGTCTTGTGATCTTTTTTTAATTTCAGCGCGGCCATTTGCCCAGCGTAAATTACCTTCGCGCCAAATTCTCCAGCGTGATTGACGCGGATGATTTCGTGAATTTTTTTTTGATTGCTAATCATTGTTATTTTTATTTTCTCCTTTCAGAGAATGTTTCTGCTAAAGCTTTAGCGATTTGATTTAGCAGTGTTGCCAGGATTTTTGACTTCTCCTGGTTCGGACATAATCAGATTTATTAATAATTAACAAAGAATTGTGAGGGTCTAAACATTAAACCTAAAGTGAAAAACATCCCCATCTTGCGTGACGTATTCCTTGCCTTCGAGCCTTAATTTACCCGCGTTCTTTGCGCCTTCTTCGCCATTGCAAGAAATGTAATCGGGGTAGGAAATTGTTTCGGCGCGGATGAAACCTTTTTCGAAATCAGTGTGAATTACGCCGGCGGCTTTTGGGGCAGAGCTGCCTTTTTTTAAAGTCCAGGCGTGACATTCTTTTGGACCAACGGTGAAGAAAGTTATTAACTCTAAAAGTGAATAAGAATTTCTGATAATCTGCGCGAGACCAGTTTCATTGAGTCCGACTGACTCTAAAAATTCTTTTTTCTCTTCTTCGGTTTCAAGCGAAGCAACTTCTGCCTCGATTTGTGCACATATTTTTAAAACTTTGTAACCATTTGCAACGCAGAATTCCTCGACTTTTTTAGAATGTTTATTTCCGGCAAGTTCGTTTTCTTTCAAGTTGCAGACAAAGAGTTGTGGCTTAGAGCTGATTAGCTGCAACTCACGTAGAATTTTTGCTTCTTCTTCCGACTTTATTTCTACTGCGCGCGCCGCTTTACCTTCTTTTAAAACTTCAATTACGCGTTTGGCGATTTCAACTTGGGCAGCAATCTCTTTTTCTTGTTTTGCTTTTTTTTCCATCGAGGGAATTCTTTTTTCCAAACTTTCGAGATCAGCAATGAGCAGCTCGAGCTGAATTAATTCAATGTCGCGCAGTGGATCAACCAAGCCTTCAACGTGAGTAATATTTTCATCTTCAAAGCAACGCACGACATTAATAATCGCATCAACTTCACGAATGTGCGAAAGAAATTTATTACCCAAACCTTCGCCTTTACTGGCTCCGCGTACGATTCCGGCAATGTCGACAAATTCAATTTGTGCCGGAATTAATTCTTGTGAGCCAGCGATCTTAGCCAATTTTTCCATCCTCTCATCGGGAACATTCACGCGGCCGATATTGGGCTCAATTGTACAGAACGGATAATTCGCCGCCTGCGCCGCGGCAGTTTGCGTAAGCGCATTAAATAAAGTTGATTTGCCGACGTTAGGAAGTCCGACGATTCCGCATTGAAGAGACATTAATTTTTGATTTTAGATTTGAGATCTAGGGCACCATAAATCAGAAATCACAAATCACAAATGACGCAGGTGCGACGACTAAAATTGTCATCAGAAAAAATTAACGACCTAAAAATAGCCTCGATTTTTTAAAAAAGTTGGGTATCAAAAAGATGTAGCAACCAAAAACTATTGCTCTGAAAAGTTTAAAAATAACCCAGCAATTTTTTATCAGAGCTTAATCCTTTATTTAAAAGGGCTGAACAAATAGAGATTAGAGCATTTAATAAGCCAGAATAGTCACCAGATCAGCATTATTCACATCTTCTACCATTGACACTAGCACAGAGTCCTTATTAACCCTACTTACCACTCCAGCGAGAAGTCCTGGTGGCAAAGTATCTCCATCTCCTGAGGTGAAAATCATCTCGCCGACTTGAATATCGTGATTTTTCGGCAAATATAAAATCTCCATCATACCACTACCGTTACCAGCTAAAATGCCTTTGGATCTAGCTTGAGAGGTTATGACGGGAATTCGTGAAATCGCATCATTAAGCAAAAAAATATGTGATTTATTTTCGTAAACTTCAGAAACTCTTCCGATCACGCCGCGCTTCCCAGTAATAATCTCACCCTCCTTCAAGCCGCGATCTTCTCCGGCATCAATAAAAATTTTCTGATTAAAAAGTGGGTTCGATCTTCCAATAATTTGTGCAACTTTGAAATTAGCACTTTTTGATGAGACAAACTGTAGCATCTCGCGCAGATTCTTATTCTCTTGATGGATGTTCAGCGATTTGATGTAGAAAGATCTTAGTTTTTCTAATTCCTCTTTAAGATCTTTATTTTCTTCTTTAGCTCGTACTAATTCGCTAAAGTCAGTAACTAAACTGAAGGCAGCGTTGAATGGAAAAGAAGCAAATTTTGCAACAGGTAGAGAAATATTAACAAATACCGAAGACACATCACGCGAAAAATCGTGATCAACTTTAGAAACAACCAAACAAACCACGCACAAAAAGCTAAAAAAAACAGTTTCGATTTTGTTAAAAACCAAACCGAAACTGTGCTTTATGCTGTAATTGACGCGCTTGTTACTGAAGTTGAGATGTTGCACTAATCTTGTCTGAAGAGAGTTGCTCTAAACATTTTGATATTTTCAAGAACCTTGCCACAACCATTAACAACGCAAAGCAAAGGATCTTCAGCAACGAAAACTGGCAGGCCTGTTGCTTGACGAACGACGTAATCAAGATTTTTTAAAAGAGCTCCACCGCCAGAAAGCACGATACCGCGCTCAACAATGTCGGAGGAAAGTTCTGGAGGAGTGCATTCGAGAGCAACTTTGATTGCGTTAACAATTTGTTCGACTGGCTCCATCAAACTTTCAGAGATTTGTCTTTCGGTCAAAATCATTTCTTTTGGAATGCCGTTAGAAAGATCGCGGCCCTTCACTTCAATAGTCGCGCCGTCTCCTTCTTGTGGAGGACAAGCTGCGCCGATTGTTTTTTTAATGCGCTCTGCAGTTGATTCGCCGATCAATAAATTATGATAACGACGAATGTAAGCGATGATTGCTTCATCCATTTTATCGCCACCAACACGCACAGAACGTGAGTAAACAATGCCACCAAGAGAAAGGATTCCAACTTCAGTTGTACCCCCGCCAATGTCGACGATCATCGAGCCTGTCGGCTCAGTCACCGGAAGATTTGCGCCAATTGCTGCTGCCATCGGCTCTTCAATCAAGTAAACTTCATTAGCGCCAGCACCTTCTGCAGCATCTTGAATCGCCCTTCTTTCGACTGGAGTTGAACCAGATGGAACGCAAATGATAATGAGTGGACCAAGCCAGCTCTTAGCTTGATTCACTTCGCGAATAAAATATTTAATCATCTCCGCGGCAATTTTAAAATCTGCAATCACTCCATCTTTAAGTGGACGAATGGCGTCGATCTTTGCTGGAGTGCGCCCTAGCATCATCTTTGCTGTGCCACCGAAAGCACATGGGATCAACTTTCCGCCCTCATGCAATACCGCTACAACCGATGGTTCGTTTAAAACCACTCCCTGCCCGCGCACGTAAACCAGAGTATTTGCCGTACCGAGATCGATCGCGATATCTTTTGAAGTGAGTGAGAAAAATTTTGAGAAAGAAAACATGATTAAATTTTATTTAGCTTATCAAGGCAATTAATGTAGGCGATTGCTGACGCGGTAAGCACATCAGTGTCCGCGCCACTTGCGGAAAAAATTCGATTATTCTGTTTTAAACGCACAACAACATTTGCTTGTGCGTCAGTTCCTTCGGTCACTGCTTGAACCTGATACAAATCAAGATTAGCGCTGTGAGGAATTAGTTTTCTGATGGCAGAGAAGATGGTGTCGACCGATCCTTCGCCTGATTGCAAGCTAGTTTCGACCTCATCGCTGTCAATTTTTATTTTAATCAAAACTTCCGTTGTTTTATGACTTCCACATTTCACTTCAAGCTCAAGTAATTGATAGCGCGACTTGCTGTTTACAAGTGAATCATCGACCAAAGAAATTAGATCTTCATCGAGAATTTCTTTTTTTTTGTCGGCCAAATCTTTGAATTTTTTGAAGGTAGAATCGAGTGCTTCGTCACTTAGTTCGTAGCCGATTTCTTTGATGCGGTCTTTGAAGGCTGCACGACCAGAAAGTTTACCTAGTCGCAACTGTATTTTTTCCAAACCAACAGATTGCGGCGTCATTATTTCGTAAGTTTCGCGATGCTTGAGCACGCCATCTTGATGAATTCCGCTTTCATGCGCGAAGGCGTTAGCGCCTACAATAGCCTTGTTTGGCTGAATTGTAAAACCAGTAATCGTCGAAACTAATTTTGAAACGCGCGAAATCATTGTGGCGTCGATGCCAGTTTCAACTTGATAAAAATCACCGCGAGTTTTGATCGCCATCACTATTTCTTCGAGCGCTGCATTTCCAGCGCGCTCACCGATGCCGTTGATTGTGCACTCAATCTGCCTTGCACCTGCAAGCATTGCCGCCAAAGAATTTGCAACCGCTAGACCAAGATCATTATGGCAATGCGCTGAAATCACTGCCTTGTCGATATTTTTTACTTTGTTTTTAATAGCTGAAATCAAAGCAAAATATTCATCTGGAGTTGTGTAACCTACAGTGTCTGGAATATTGATTGTATTAGCTCCGGCGCTAATCGCTGTTTCAATTGCTTTGAATAAAAAATCAGGCTTTGAGCGCGTTGCATCTTCTGGCGACCAATCAACTTCTGCGCAAAGATTTCGCGCCAAAGAAACGCTTTCTTTAATTAAATCTAACACCTGATCTTCACCCATTTTCAACTTGAACTCCATGTGGATTGGCGAAGTGGCGATGAAGGTGTGAATACGCGGCCTTGCTGCAGGCGCGATTGCTTCTGCCGTTCTTTCAATGTCAGATTTTTTAGCGCGCGCTAAGCCGCAAATTGTTGAATTTT
>CANNMN010000084.1 GCA_947505885.1 Rickettsiales bacterium | reverse complement strand
CCGATCTCGAAGAAAAACTTTCGCGAGTTGAGGTTGTTGATGTCGCAAAAATTGTGAGCGATAAAATCTTGTTTGGCGCAACTGTCAAATTAGAAGACTTGAACAACGGAAAGAAAATCTCTTACAAGATCGTCAGCGAGTTTGAAGCAAACATAGATGACGGCCTAATCTCAAGTGGATCACCCGTTGCCAGAGCCCTTCTTGGGAAAAAAATTAATGATGAAGTTGAAGTAATAACTCCTGGCGGCGTAATTAATTATGAAATTTTAGACATCAACTTTGTCTAAAATTGAACTGGTCTTTTAAATTAAAAACCATGCTGAGCTTTTTTATAAAAAATTATTTGACAGCACAATTAGCTAAATCTAACTAGGTTGACTATTGAAGCGCAGGTTCTTCATTTGAACATTCTTTCGACTCTTTTTAAAATAAACTCGTCAACAAAATATGAAAAAAACTTTTTCTTCAAAAAAATCGGCCTTCTCACTGATTGAATTATCCATTGTGTTGATAATTATCGGCTTGTTGATCGCTGGCGTAACGGGTGGAGCAAGTTTAATTAAGAGCTCTGAATTGCGCGCGGCAATTTCTGAAGCAAGAGGCTGGTCAACAGCTGTTAACGGTTTTTACAATCAATTTAATGCATTCCCTGGTGACTACAACGTTGTAATTGGCTCTCCTGCTGGCGCTGCTGGCAATAGCAATTCTCAAATCAATGCGTTCACTGGCGCTGCCAATCCATCTGGAATCGTTTCGACAACTGCCGCTTGTGCAAATGCCACTTCAACAGCTGGTTGCTCATACGAAGATAACGTTGCCTGGGTTCAGTTAAAAAATGCAGGAGTCGTTGATACAAATACAGTTTCAGCTCCAACACTCAGCACCACAGGAGCAACATCCTTCGGAGTTACCAATCCTCAATCAAAGATTAAATCCTCTGGCTGGTTATTTGATTACGGTAGTGCCAACGGCAGCACTGCTGGCACTAACCAATTTGGCCAAAATGTTGTGATTCTTTCTGGCGCACCAACACCAACAACAACAGCACCTGTTACGGATTCAACCACTAGCTACGTAAATGGAGCGACAAAAGTAACTGGCGCAATCACTCCAGCCGACGCTCTTTCAATTGACACCAAAGTTGACGACGGAAAATATAGTACCGGTAGAATTCAGGGTATTAATCCTGGCACCACTTTTGGCGCCGTCACCACCGCCACCACATGTGGCGTTAGCGCTACCGTTGCTACCGCTCCAACCGCCTACAATACAGCTCAAACCACCAAGAACTGTGCCATTTCTTATCAAGTTGATCTTAACTCTTAATAGAGCCTAAAACTTATTCAAACCCCGTCATCCGCAAGGGTGGCGGGGTTTTTTATTGCGCCATTTTTATTCATTAAATATTCTTCGATTTATACCCTTGACCGGTCAAACGTAGTCGAAGTTAGGAAAACCATCATAGTAACTCATGAGGTCTCAACCCCGCTCGACCAAAGAAATTTAAGTTCGATTTCTTGAACCAAGTTTATAAATGAAAAACGATCCAATCGTCACTGCTCTAATCAAGTTCCTAGTTCCAATAATTTTCCTTTACGGATTATTTTTTTTAGCGGGATTTTTTGCTGAAGGATTTTTTGCCATCATCTACTCTGCAGTTCTTTTTCTAAGCGGATTCATGGTGCTCTCGATCAAATTCTCAGAAAGATTAGTCTCTCTGGCCTGGCTTGAATTCTTATCCTTCTTTATTTCGCTGCTGCTGATTTCTTATCTGGTTTCCGTACTGCTTTTAATCACCGATTTGCTTTCAATTTAGCCGCATCGACAAAAGCCTCAAAAATTTTTTTATCCGCTGTCGAGGTATTAAACTCTGGATGCCACTGCACCCCAAGACAAAACGGGTGATTAGGCTTTTCAATTGCTTCGATAACGCCATCTGAAGCGTACCCAGATGCCACCAGCCCTAACCCCACCTTTTTTGACGCCTGGTGATGTGAAGAGTTAGTTTTGATTTTTTCTTCGCCAACAATTTTAAAAAGTTGTGAATCTTTGGCTATTTCTACTTCATGATACGGAGTGCAGTAACTATTAAATCCTTCGACATGACTTTGTTCGTGATCAATAAATTTCCCATCATCAAGAAGGTGCTGAAAAACCGTGCCACCGTGCAAAACATTAATTAATTGCATGCCGTTACAAATTCCAAGAACCGGGATTTTGGTCTCAAAAAATCTCGATCCAATCTCAAATTCGAATTCCTCGCGAACATCATTTAACTTCACCGTTGGATGAATTTCTTCTTCGCCGTAGCGCTTCGGATGAATGTCAAAATAACCCCCGACAATCATCAAGCCGTCAAGATTTTCTAGGTAAAAATCGATCAAATTATAATCGTAGGTAAGTATTATTGCCGAGCCTCCAGTCTGATTAATCATCTCAACATAATTAGTGCATAGGGCGTAATAATTTCTTATTGAATATCCGTTCTTACAGCCCTCTTTATAGTCAGGCACAATGCCAATTAATGGGCGAGAAATTTTGTTCATTTTGAATTTTCAATTGAAGAAGCAAGGGCGGCAAGTCTTGCGATTAGTGAATAAACTTCGGGAATTTTATTTTTTTCTAAACCAAGCGCGAGTTGATTTTCTTCCAAATTTTTTAAATCAAAAAAATTAGCGCCAGTGGCATTTAAACTAATTTTTTCGTCACGCATTTCGTTGGCACGAAAAAGATTTCCTACAACTTCGCCGCCGATTAAGTAAATCATTGGCTCGGCGATCTTGCCGTCAATTCTGTCGTTAGTTTTAATGCCTTCTTGAATCATTACTTTTTGCGTTCGCACCGAACCCTTCAGCATACTCATTTTATTACGCTCTTTTTTGTTTATTTCCAAAACTTCTTGTCCGGAAAAAACTGGCCAGACCGCAATTCCGTAAGTTCCGTTGTCGGCTTTAATGTAACAGTAAGGATCTCCGTCAATTCCATATTCGGCATATTTTTTACGTAAATTTTCGATCAATTCATCAACATATTCCGCCAACTTTTCAATTCTCTTTTTCTCTTTAAAATTCACGCCATCACAAGAGCGATGCATTGAAGAAATCAGCCAAGGATCGATCCCTAAAATTCCCGCCAATTCTTCCGCAAGCTGATTGTAAATCGTAAAGTGATTTGATTTTGTGCGAGAATGCCACCCCATCGCAAGCGCTGGAATTACTGGTGCCGTGGCCTTTGCTAAAATTTCTGGAACACCACTTGTTAAGTCATTATTAAGAACGATCAGATCAGCTTCGCCGATATTTTTTTGTGCCGGATAAACAGCAACTTCACCACCCCCCTCCAGTTCAAAAGAAATCTCGTCGATCACTTCCGGGATCAGCGTACCAATTTTTACTTCGCGCTTTTCCGACAGAATTTCCTGCAGATTTTTGACATTTTGCCAGTAGCGCAAATTGCGAGTGTGACTTTCTGGAACAATTAAAATCTTTTTTGCACTCGGAAAATATTTCTTCAAAAACTCGTCAGCAATTTTTTTTGCCTCTGCTTTTGAGTCTTTGGAAAGGTTGTTAAAACCGGCGGGGAAGCAATTGGTGTCAACTGGCGCAATCTTTACTCCATTGTGACGCAAATCGACTGAGTTATAAAAAAGCGGTGGAGTAGCAGTAAATTTTTTTGCAAAAAAATCAGAAATTTTTTCACGATTTTCGGAAATTTTTTGAGCTAGTATTTCAGTTATTTTCTGCATCTCTTAGACATTGATTAATGCCAAAAATCTATACTTCAGAAACTATTCCACAACCCAACCAAAACACCGCGACTTTCATAAAAAGGAGCATTGCCACTTAATCTTTTAACGTAACCAAATTGCAATGCGGTGTCTTTGTTGAGATGATACATCAAAGAAAATGTGGCCATGTTGTTAGCATTTTTTGCCGCATCAAATGCGCCGAAATTTGTATTGCTGTTATTACTCTTGTCAGCAGCGCGCACAAGATTCCAGGTGATGTTATCTTGAAATAAAAATGAGAAATCCTGATTGATTTTAAAACCGCTCAAAAAAGCAAATCGCGCTTCGTCAAATGGATTGCTGAATCTTCTGCGGTAAGCAAATTCGGCGCGTGCGAAGTATGGAGTTTCATTGCGCGTAATCACATTCACCAAACGATCCGACATGTTGTAAGCGAACAAAAATCGTAGCTCGTAATCTGGTTGCTGCTGCATTAATCCGAGATATTTATTTTCGTTATAAATACCCGGAAGTTTGAAGGCGCTGTGCATTATTATGCCCAACTTTTCGTGACTAAAAAATTTGTAACGATTGAAAAATTCGAGTGAGTTAATCGCGTAAGCATCGCGGTAATTTATACTTTTTGAATCAATGCGGCTAAGTTGAGTAATCGACCCAACCGACATTTTATTCGACAAAGGTTTTTCGATAAAACTATTCAAAACCTGCTTCTCTACTTTATTGCCAAATGCACTTCCACCGGTGTCTGAGAGGGTATTGAACATCTGCAAATTATTTTCTGCGGCAGAAGAATTTTGAGCGAAAAAAATCAGCGCGCAAAATCCAAATAATAATTTTTTCATGTTTTTAATGTTGATCTAAACCCTGACTGGTGTGACGGGGAGAATTTTTGTAGAATTAAGCGAAAAATAATTCTCGAAAAAATTCTGACAAAGAAAATGCGCGTTGGAAAAACCTCTAAAAAACTGAATTTTGGCCTCGAGGCCAAAATCTTAGGAAAACACCTGCGCATTCAACAAGGCCAATGCTTAAGAGGAGCTTAAATTTTGGGCAAAAAAATTGAAAAACTTGGTCTCGACTTCGCTCGAATAACGAAATTATTTTGCTCGAATGACAGAAATTTTTTTGTCTCTTTTTTTAATCAGCCACAACCAGATTCCAGTGATTGAAAAAAGCAGCGGCAAGAATCCAACAAGAAAAACTTCGATCTTGGAAGATAGTCCAAGCACAGTGCCTTCGTGAATTGCGTGCCAAATTTTATTTGAGCCAGGCTCTTTGAAATAAATTAAGTAAATGCCTGTAATGCTTGTGAGAGTAAGCGGGATCAAAAACCAAAAACCTACCGCTCCGTGCAGGCCACGATGAAATTGCCTGCCCTTTGCAGCAAATTTAAAAGTGAAGGCCTGACGTGAGAATTTTTGTTTCGGCCACCAAATTACCAATCCACTGACGCACATGAAGAGCATTACAACGCCAAAAATTCCGACAATATTTTTGCCGATTTCTTTGGGCAGCAACAAATTCTCGTGAAATTTTTTTACGATTTTAAAAAAGTTTTTGTCTGGATTTCTGATTTCTAAAACATCGAGCGAGACTGGATCTAGCAAGACTTCGATCCATTCTTTCTTCTCGCCATTTTTGCTAAAACGCAGACTTGCAGCGGCGGAGATTTTTACTGACTGAAAAACAAATTCCGGCGGTGCGATTTTTTTTCCCGCCCCAATTAACAAAATCTCTTCAGCTTTTTGCCCTTCAGAAAAATTATAATTTTTACGCAAAATCGCGTCAGAAATTTCGTGCTGAAAAACTAAAGCTGCGCCGGTTAAACCCTGTAAAATCAAAGGAATGCACAGCGCTAAAGCAAAATAAAGATGAAGTTTTTTAAAGAATTTTTTCAAAAATTATTTGGTTAAGTAATAAAACCGATGTTCAACGTCCAGATTAAAAATCCGTAATCAAAGCAGCTTTGAATGCTCTTGGCGAACCAGGAAGAATGTTGGTAGAACTGTGCGCAGTTTGCGCGTAGCCAAGATCAAAAATATTTTCGACATTTATCTGCAAGCGGTGCGAAGGGCTGATTTTGTAGTAAACTGCGCCGTCAAATCTGGTAAATCCTTTTAGCCTTACTGAGTTATTAGCATCGGCGAATTGGTCGGATTGGCTAACAATCCCAAGGCCACTAGACCAGGCCGAGGTGAAGTCGTATTTATTCCAAAGCGCGAAAGTGTTGTGCGGCACGAGAGCAACTTTGTTACCCGCGACATAATTTTTTGTGGCATTGGTAACGACGGCCTCTTGGAAAGCGTAGCTAGCAATCGTTTGCCATTTCTCAGTTATTTTTCCGGTTACGGCGAACTCAATGCCCCTGG
>CANNMN010000083.1 GCA_947505885.1 Rickettsiales bacterium | reverse complement strand
GCTTCTCCAACAGAAGTCATCGCAAGTGAAGAAAATGAAGAAAGAAGCTATAAATCTGATTATGAAGATTCGAGATCATCAGAAGAAAGACCATCTTCCCATCAAGGAGATGGAGGTGCCGCAGCGGAGCAGCCAAGAGTAGGTGCAACAACAAGAAGAAGAACATTTGCGGGGCGAGTTTGTGATTCGCTCTCCAGCATTTTTCCCAAAACCTCAATGTTCACCACAACAACCTCTGCACAACCATTACAAAATAAAGATCCCCTTACCCGTAAGTAATCTCGACTGAAGAATTGATCTAACAATTTACGGAAGATTAACTTCTCAATCTTACCAAGAAAAAAACTAAAAGTAGATCAGTGCCAACTATTCAAGAAGTACAAGATTTTGCAATCAGCCTAAAACCATAACTTTTTCAGAGGCTGCTTAAGCGCGAGTCTAAATTAAATTTTTTTGCGATTAAAAAGCAGAAATAGCACCGCCATTAATTTGAGCAGGAAGAGCAGGATAATAATGTCGAGAATCGAATCGAAATTGGTGACTGAGCTAATCAGAATCAGCAAAATCAAATTGGTGAAAATGAAGTAAAAGCTGAGAATTTTTTCGTAAGAATTTTGCGCGATGAAAAAGCGGATGGAGATTAGGATGATGGCGATTACGAGAAAAAAAGAGAGAATTTCGGACATTGAATCAGGTAATTACTTTAGGCTTTCTGGAAGGGTTGTTTTATTGAAAACGCACTTAGTATTTTTTTAATAAATCCCCGTCGGATCAGAATCTGCAGGCGTTTCGCTAAACCCATTTCCGTCGCCAGACGGAGAATCTACAGACTCATCAATCGTGTCAGTGAGCTTTAATGCTTCGAAGAAAACATGTTCTTTCGGAGTCGTTGGCGTTGGATATTTTCCGGTCGTGCGATCGACCTTCACAAACTTCACGCTACTTGGCACATGGAAAGGCGTTGAAGATTTTTCCTTCAGGGCTTCTTTCATGAAATTAATAAAGATTGGCAAAGCGATTGAGGCCCCGGTTTCTTCAGCGCCGAGAGATTTTGGATTGTCGAATCCAACGTAAACTGCGGCGACTAAGTTAGGCGAGAAGCCTACGAACCAAGAATCGTAAGAGCTGTTCGTTGTTCCAGTTTTACCGCCGACAATTTTACCGATTCCACGTGCGCGTGCTGCGGTGCCGCGATCGACAACGCCTTGCAGCATGTAGGTAATTTGGTAGGCGGTGGCAGAGTCGGTAATTTCTTCGCTAAATTCTGAGAGGAATGGGATCTCATCGCTATTCACGCATTTTTCGCAAGCTCGCTGATCGCGGCGGTAAATTGTTTTTCCGGATCGATCCTGAATTTTTTCAATCATTGAAGGCGTAATTTTTTTACCGCCATTAACCATCATTGCGTAAGCGGTGGCAAGACGAAGAACTGTTGTCTCTGTTGAGCCCAAGACGAGAGAATAGATTTCTTTTGGATGATCATTCACACCAAATTTCTTTACGACTTCGACAACTTTTGCGAGACCAACTTGGTCAGCCATGCGCACCGCGGTAACGTTGCGAGACTGCTCCAGACCTGTACGTAGAGTAGTTGGTCCGTAAAATTCTCCAGAGTAATTAGACGGTAAATAAGGTGGTAAGTCGCCACCTTGGTTAAGAGTGATTTCTTCGTCCATTATTACCGTTGCTGGCGTCATTCCATTTTCAAGTGCGGCAATGTAGCCGAAAGTTTTCATCGTTGAACCGGGCTGACGCATTGCCTGTGTCGCGCGATTAAATTGATTTGGTGCGTCAACGTAACCGCCACTCATGGCAAGAACCCTTCCGGTATGAGGGTCGAGAGCGATGAAGCCGCCATTTACTTCAGGTAATTGTTTAAGAGCGAAAACTCCTTCTCGTGCAGTTTTTTCAACAAAAACTACGTCGCCAGGATTGAGCACATCGGAGATTTTTTTCGGCGCCGGGCCTTTTGAATCAATGCTCAAATATTTTTGTGTCCATTTTAGCGAGGCGAATTCAATGGATCCGAGCTCGCTATTTTCTGTACCAATTGCTGCAATATCTTTGTTGATTGAAAGCACGACCGCTTTTTCCCAAGTGTCTTTGTAAAGTTTTTTAACATCGAATGCTGCAAGGGTGTCGTGCCATTTGTCAGTTACATCAATCTTGCCCAAAGCTCCGCGGTAGCCGTGTTTGCGGTCGTATTCTTCAATGCCAGCCTCAAGACTTTTTACCGCAAGATTCTGAATTTTTGGATTTAGTGTCGTACGAATTACGTAGCCATTTTCGAAGACGCCGTCTGAGCCGTAAAGAGCACTCAATTCTTTTTTTACCGAGTCAGAAAAGAAGCTGGCTTTGATTGCTTCGCCATGTTCTGGATCTTTCAGGACAATTTTTGTCTCCATTGCCGGAATTGAATCTTTCTCGGTAATAAAGCCTTCTGCCAGCATGCGCTCAATCACCCAATTGCGACGTTCTTTTGCTCTTTCAAGATTTTTACGGGGGTCAAGTTTCGACGGCGCTTTTGGTAAAGTTGCGAGTAAAGCTTCTTCTTCGAGACTTAATTCATCGATTGATTTGTCGAAATAAACTTGAGCAGCTGCAGCAACGCCATAAGCTCCAGAGCCAAGGTATATTTGGTTTAAATAGAGTTCTAAAACTTCGTTTTTGGTTAAAGTTTGAGTAATGCGAAAGGCCAAAATCGCTTCTTTAATTTTACGTTCAAAAGTTCTTTCGCGGGTGAGTAAAAAGTTTTTTACAACTTGCTGTGTAATCGTTGAAGCCCCTCCAACTGTGCCTTGCCCACTTAATACGGTGAAAAAATTTCTGATTGAAGCGCGAAAAATTGCGGTCGGATCGATGCCGGAATGTTTGTAAAAATTTGCGTCTTCAGCGGCGAGAAAGGCATTAATTAAATTTTTTGGAATATTGTTGATCGGCACGAAAATTCTCTTTTCTTTTGAGAACTCGCTGATCAGCCCGCCGTCAGCAGCGTAAAGGCGCGAGGTGATCATTGGGTTGTAATTTTTTAGCTGTTCGTAATCGGGCAAATTTGCGCTGAAATGTTTGAAAGTAACGAAGCCAAGAATGACGGTGGTTACGACTAAGAAAGATCCGATTGCGAAGAAGAGAGGAAGCTTTTTCATTACGTTTTTGTCTGTTTAAAATATTCGTCGATCGCCTTCACTAAACTTTGTGTAATCTTGCGTTTGTAGCTAAGCGAGTTGAGCAATTTTTCTTCCTGCTTATTAGAGAGGTAACCGAGCTCGATTAAAGTTGAGGCCATGTCAGGCGCGGTTAAAACGGCAAAGCCAGCGAAGCGGTGAGTATTTTGAAGAATTTTAATTTCAGAATTTTTGATGCCGCGAATGGCGATATTAGCAAAATTAGATGAGTTATTTTTAGATTCGCGCTGCGACAAATCAATCAGCGTTTTCATTATGTCGCGACTGGCTCCATCAAAATTTACACCATCAATAATGTCGGCACGATTTTCTTTCTGAGCAAGTAATTCGGCCTGTTTGTCGGAAGAGGTTTCGGAGAGAGTGTAAATCGAAAATCCTGAAACGGATTTGTCGTCAATCGCATTGACGTGAATCGAAATAAAAAGATCTGCTTTTCTTTTGCGCGCTTTTTCGACGCGGGTTTTTAGTGGTAAAAAAACATCTTCGTCGCGAGTTAAATAAACTTTGTAACGCTTGGTGTTTACAAGTTGTTTGCCGAGTTCCTTGGCGTAGGCGAGGGTAAGGTTTTTCTCTTTGGTGCGGGCGAAATTTCCGATTGTGCCTGGGTCTTTTCCACCATGCCCAGCATCAATTACAATCGTAGGAATTCGTGCATTTTTTTTCGGAATTTTTTTAACGACATATTTCGATGTGCCGTCTGGATTAGCTACTTTCGTGGTCTGAACGTCGAATTCTTCAACCTTTGCAGAAATAAAATTATCCAAATTTGACGATTTGGCAAAAACTGCCGACGAGAAAAAACACAGCGCAAGAGCAACAAAGAAGCTGGTTTTCATTAATTTAAATTTTGAAAGAGAGAAGAAAGTCTTTTTTTATTTTTCAGAAGTTTTGAGTGCAACTTTTTTGGGCTAGCTTAGGTGATTTTGGATTTATTGAAATCAGCTAAATTTCTCGCGTCATCCAGGCCTGTGCAGTTATAAAGAGTAAGGTGTTAGAAAAAATATCGAACTAAGCTGGCGCAATTTTTACAAGAATTGAGCAAATATTTAGACGCAATATTTACAAAAGATTACAATTTACTTCCCTTCCTTCGCGCCTACTCTGCCGAGCTTTCATCAACTTAAAATTTCTAAGTAATGTGCGGAATAGTTGGAGTTGTCGGTAGCAAAAATTCTACCGCAATAATTCTTGATGGCTTAAAAAAACTTGAATATCGCGGCTATGATTCAGCGGGAATTGCCGTGATTGTAGATGGAAAATTTAAGACCGTAAAAGAAGAAGGAAAAATCGCCCGTCTCGAAGCGGCGCTGAAGAAAGAAAAGCTACAATCGACGATTGGAATTGGTCACACGCGTTGGGCAACTCATGGCCGTCCAAGCAAGCAGAATGCACATCCGCATGCTTCGTTGAAAGTGTGTTTAGTTCACAATGGAATCATTGAGAATTACCAAGAGCTGCGTGAAAAATTGAAGAAATCTGGTGTAAAATTTTTGAGCGAAACTGACAGCGAAGTGGTGCCACATTTAATTGAATATTATTTTGCCAAAACCGGCGACATTAAAAAATCTTTGCTTGCGGCAGTAAAAGAAATTCACGGAACTTTTGCCCTCGCCGTAATGTTTCGCGAAGATGCAAATGTAATTGCCGTTGCCAAACGCGGTTCGCCGATTGTTTTGGGATTAGGAAAAAACGAAAATTACATTGCTTCTGATTACTATGCTATAGCCTCTCAAACCAATGAAATCATGGTTATGGAAGATGAAGAGATCGCACTAGTTTCTGCTGATTCAATTGAAATTTTTAACTCTTCTGGACGTGAAGTTGTAAGAGAGTCGAAACTTATGGAGTCAGAAAATAATAAGGTTTCAAAAGATGGTTATTCGCATTTCATGCTCAAAGAAATTCACGAGCAGCCGCGTGTTTTAGAAGAGACAATTCAGACTTACGTTGGCCTTAGCAAAGGCGAAATTTACTTGCCGAATTTTTCTTTCGACTTGGCCGAGATTAACAAAATCACAATCGTCGCTTGCGGCACTTCTTACTATTCCGGCCTTGCGGCAAAATATTTAATTGAAGAAATTTCTGGTTTGGAAGTTGAGGTCGACATTGCCTCTGAATTCAGATACCGCGCCCATCCATTCCGCAAAGACAACTTGATGATTTTCATTTCGCAATCAGGCGAAACCGCAGACACACTGGCGGCGCTAAAATTTGCGAAAGCAAATAAGCAGAAAATTTTGTCGGTTGTGAATGTTGCGCATAGTTCAATGGCGCAACTTTCCGATGCAGTGATTCGCACTGTTGCTGGTCCAGAAATTGGCGTGGCTTCAACAAAAGCCTACACTGCGCAAATTTCTGTTTTGTCTTTACTGGCAATTCATTTGGGGTTTTTACGTGGCAAAGTTTCGCCAAAACAAAAATTAAAATTACTGCAAGATCTTGCCGATTCTGGAGCAAAAATTAGTGAACTTCTCGCGCAAGCAAACATCAGGAATATTAAAAAAGTTGCGAAGGGTTTAACCAGTGCAAGACACATGCTTTACATCGGCCGTGGCATTTCACAGGTTACAGCTTTCGAGGCTGCACTTAAGATGCGCGAGCTTTCCTACATCGACGCGCAAGGCATCGCGGCGGGAGAATTAAAGCACGGAACAATCGCGCTAATCGACAAAAAAATGCCAGTAATTGTGCTCGCGCCCAAGGGAAATTCGGGGAATAATTTATTCGAAAAAACAGTTTCAAACGCAGAAGAAGTAAATGCGCGCGGCGGTAAAATTATTTTTGTCAGCGACCGCTTAGGAATCGAACAATTCGGCAAAATGGCGAAGGAAAAATTGGTCATTCCTGAAATTTCCGGAATCATCCAAGAAGCCTTACTTCCAGTGGTTTCAACCCAGCTTCTTGCTTACTACGTCGCGCTTTTCAAAGGCAATGATGTTGATCAG
>CANNMN010000082.1 GCA_947505885.1 Rickettsiales bacterium | reverse complement strand
AAGGCAAAAAACCATGATCAGGCAATTTCTTTGATGCAAAAAGCCATCACGCTCGATTCCGAGAATGTTGATTACAAATATAACTTGGCAGTGATTTATGACCAAACCGAGCAATATTCCAAGGCTCTTGATCTCTACTCCGAAGTGGTTCGTAAATATTCCGATGCTAATCAATCTGTGCCTCTAGATCAGGTAAAAAAACGCATCGAATTTATCAGTACCAAAATATGATCGAAAAAATTCTCCATTACGCCAAGAAGCAAGGATGTTCCGACGTACACATTACAACTGGAGCAGCGCCATCATTGCGTATTGACGGAGATATTTCTGCGATTCCGAATTCTCCAATTTTAACGGCCGAGCAAGTGCTGGATATGGTTCATTCCATCATGACCGATCTGCAAAAAAAAACTTACCAAGAAAAAATGGAGTTGGATTTTGCAATACAAGTTGGCGAAACCATGCGCTTTCGGGTAAATGCTTTTCGTACCGTAAATGGTCCAGCAGCTGTTTTTCGTGAAATTCCGACTGAAATAAAAACTCTTGATGCCTTACATGCGCCGGAAGTGATTCGTAACTTGTCCAATGCAACCAAAGGCTTGGTTCTAGTGGTTGGTCCGACTGGCAGCGGTAAATCAACTACGCTAGCTGCTTTAATTGATCACATTAACACCAATCATTCCCATCATATTTTGACCATCGAAGATCCGGTCGAGTTCATTCATAAAAGTAAAAAATCTTTGGTTAATCAGCGTGAAGTTGGAAATAGTACCGAGTCTTTTGCTGCTGCTTTAAAGAGTGCTTTGCGTGAAGATCCAGATGTAATCTTGGTAGGCGAAATGCGTGACGTTGAAACTATTCACCTTGCCTTAACTGCCGCCGAAACCGGTCACTTAGTTCTGGGAACTCTCCACACTAGCTCTGCTGCAAAAACAATTAACAGAATCATCGACGTATTTTCTGCTGAAGACAAAGCTGTGGTTCGCACCATGCTTTCTGGTTCAATTAAGGCGGTGATTTCACAGCGTCTTCTTAAGAAAAAAGGCGGCGGAAGAATTGCTGCCTACGAAATCATGTTTGCAAATTCATCAATCAGAAACCTAATTCGCGAAGATAAAATTCCGCAGATAAATTCAATCATGGAGCTTAGCAAAAAAATTGGTATGTGTCAGATGAAAGACTCGGTAAATGATCTTCTCGCCAAGGGTTTTATTACACCTGAAACTGCAGAAGAAGCGATAAATGCCTCTGATTAATTTTTTCTCTTTTTAAATCCTTAATTTATAATTCAATGAAATCGCTAAGAGCCCTTTTGCGCACCAAAACTCTTGAAAATATAATGAAGGAGGCGAGGGAAAATCCGCTGAAGAAAACTCTCGGTGCCATGGATTTAATGCTGATGGGAATTGGCGCGGCGATCGGTACAGGAATTTTTGTTTTAACCGGAATTGCCGCTGCACAACATGCCGGACCAGCAATCGCAATTTCTTACGCTCTGGCTGGCTTAGTCTGCATCTTCGTTGGTCTTGCTTACACCGAACTCGCTTCCGCCGTGCCCGTCTCTGGCAGTGCTTACTCTTATACTTACATCGTTCTCGGTGAATTCATTGCCTGGCTTGTTGCTTGCGGATTAGTTCTTGGTTACGCCGTTAACGCCTCAACTGTCGCAGCGGGCTGGTCTGGATATTTTGTTGGTATCTTAAAACAGGGCGGATTTGAAATTCCTTACTATCTAACCAAATCTCCTTCTGAAGGTGGAATAATTAATCTTCCCGCTGTTTCAATCGCGCTTTTTACCGGTCTACTTCTTTTTCATGGCACTCGTGAAAGTATTTTGATCAACCGCGTTCTAGTTGTTCTAAAGCTCGTAATCATTTTCTTTTTTTTAGTCATTGCCGTGCCTCACATCAAAATAGAAAATTATTCCAACTTTTTCCCATTTGGTTTTGACGGCGTCCTGTCTGGTGCTGCCATGATTTTCTTCGCTTACTTAGGTTTTGATGCAGTCGCAACTACCGCCGAAGAATGTAAAAATCCTAAACGCGACATCCCAATCGGCTTAATTGGCGGATTACTCGTCTGTACTTTGATTTACATCGTCGTTGCCCTAACTCTTACCGGCATAGTAAATTTCTCCACTCTAAACAACGCTGAGCCAATGGCGCGTGCACTTCGCGATAATGGCAGTAATTTAGGTTCAGCCATGATCGCAACTGGTGCTATCGCCGGAATGGTCGCAGTTTTGTTGGTGATGATGTTTGGTCAATCGCGCATTTTCTTTGCCATGTCACGCGATGGTTTACTTCCAGCTTTCTTCTGCAAGATTCACAAAAAACACGGCACTCCTTACCTAAATTGTCTCTTCGTTACGCTGATTGTGTGCTTGGTTGCTGGCTTCATGCCGATTCACGTCATGGGACAAATGTGCAGCGTCGGATCACTTTTTGCTTTTGCGATTGTTTCAATCGGCGTGGTTATTTTGCGCATTAGAAGACCAGCCCTACACAGACCATTTATTTGTCCGGCAGTTTTTGTAATTGCTCCTTTAGCCGTAGCTGGATGTAGCTATTTAATTTACGTACTCATGAAAGAAGTCGGAAAGCCTACTCTTGTTTGGTTTGCAATCGGTACCGCATTCTACTTCCTATACTCTCATAAAAAAAGCCATCTTCACAAAAAATAAATGACGGCAATTTCCAACTACAACCACAAGCTCGCTGAAGCAAAGTGGCAGAATCTCTGGGCGGAAAAAAAGATTTTCAAATTTGACGAAAATTCTGCCAAAGAAAAATATTACGTGCTCGAAATGTTTCCTTACCCATCAGGAAAAATTCACATGGGACATCTTCGTAACTATGCGATTGGCGATGCTTTAGCGCGTTTCAAAAAAATGTGCGGCTTCAATGTTTTGCATCCGATGGGTTTTGATGCCTTTGGTCTTCCTGCTGAAAATGCTGCACTCGAACACAAAGTTCATCCAGAAAATTGGACGCTAAAAAATATCGAACAAATGCGCGCTGAGTTGAAATCAATCGGCCTTTCAATCGATTGGAGTCGTGAAGTTGCAACTTGCTTGCCCAATTACTACAAGCATGAACAAAAAATTTTCCTCGATTTTCTTAAAAATGGCCTCGCTTACCAAAAAGAGTCTTACGTTAATTGGGATCCAATCGACCAAACAGTTCTTGCTAACGAGCAAGTTATTGACGGGCGCGGCTGGCGCTCTGGAGCATTAGTTGAAAAAAAGAAATTGAAGCAATGGTTCCTAAAAGTTTCTGATTTTTCTGAAGAGCTTTTGTCTGAATTAAAAAATCTTTCCGGCTGGGATGAGCGCGTGCGCATCATGCAAGAGAGATGGATAGGCAAGAGCGAAGGGCAGACCATTGATTTCAAAATTAGCGAAAAAAACGAAACAATTCCAGTTTATACAACGCGTCCCGATACCTTATTCGGCGCATCCTTTATCGGTATCTCACCAAACCATCCTATTGCTTCAGAACTCGCCAAAAAAAATCCTGAACTCCAAAATTTTATCGCTGAGTGCAACAGTTCTGCTGTTGATGAACAAACTCTCGATAAGCAAGAAAAGCGTGGTTTTAAGATTGATCTACAAGTCGATCACCCTCTAGATGCAAATTGTAAATTAGATGTTTACGTCGCCAATTTTGTTTTGATGGAATATGGCACAGGAGCAATATTTGGCTGCCCTGCTCATGATGAGCGCGATTTCGAATTTGCGACAAAATACAAACTTCCGATTCGTCAAGTTGTTGAAAATTTTAACAAATTTTTAGCGGAAACTGATCTGGTAAATTTTTCTGATTTAGGTATTCAGGCTGTAATTACACGCTTCAAAGCCGAAGCAAAAGATGATGTCGATCTAGCAAAGTTGGCTTACGAGTTCGTTCGTGATGAAATTAATCACTGCATGGATGACGCAAAATATTTGCCACAAACTCCATTCCTCAAAGCCAGCGAAGTCCTAACAGCAAAGGCTGGATTCTGTTTTGGAAAATCAGTATTACTCTGTGCGATTTTACGGGGCATGAAAATTCCCTGCGGATTTTCTGATCAACTTCTGATGTTCGATGAAACTGTTTCTGATCGCAAAATCATTCACACCACCAACGCAATTTACTTAAACAAAAAATGGATTCGTGTTGATGCCCGCGGTAACAAGCCTGAAGACGTAAATGCAAAATTTAGTCTCGACGAAGAAAAACTAGCCTACTCAGCCCGAGCAGAATTTAACGAAATCAATAATCTCGGAATCTACGCCGATATTTCTCAAGCTGCGCGCAAGCTTCACCAGATCAGCAAAACAAATTCTGAAATAATCGAAAATCTTTTCGATGAAATTAATGTGCCAAGCCAAGCCAATCTTGAAGATGGCTTGATGATTAATTCTTATTTCTTGGATGGATTAACTTGTGCAGAAGCGAAAGAAAAAGTTTTTGAAAAACTTTCCACAACAAGCCAAGCAACGAAAAAAATTAATTACCGTCTTCGCGATTGGGGCGTTTCTCGTCAACGTTATTGGGGTTGCCCGATTCCTATTCTTTACTTGGAAGATGGAACTGTGGTTCCTGTTCCTGAAGATCAGCTTCCGGTTGAATTACCAAAAGACGTAGAATTCACCGGCGCTGGAAATCCTCTCTCACTCCATCCGACTTGGAAATACACGACTTATAAGGGTCAAAAAGCCATCCGAGAGACTGATACTTTCGACACTTTTTTTGAGAGTTCTTGGTATTATTTACGCTTTATTTCACAGCCTGAAGATAAAGCCTTTGATCGCGACTCAGCCAATAAATTCATGCCCGTAGATCAATATATCGGGGGCGTCGAGCATGCAGTTTTACACTTGCTCTATGCCAGATTTTTTACCAAAGCGCTAAAAAAATGTGGCTATCTTGACATTTCTGAGCCCTTCAAAAACTTGCTTACCCAGGGCATGGTTTGTCATGCAACTTTCAAAGACAAAGAAACAGGAAAATGGCTTTTCCCGGCTGACGCTCTTGCTCGTAAACCCGAAGAAGTAATCTTTGGCCGTTCTGAAAAAATGAGTAAGTCGAAGAAGAATACCGTTGAACCAGCTTCAATCGTTGAGGCTTACGGTGCAGATACCGCAAGGCTTTTTATGCTTTCCGACACTCCGCCTTCACGCGACTTAGAATGGTCTGAAAGCGGCATTGACGGTTGTTGGAAATATGCCAATCGTCTTTGGAGATTAGTTGCTTCCAACAGAAACTTTGCCCTTGGCAGGAACCGTCAAGGATCTGAAGATTTTAAAATGAATAAATCTTCGAACGTTTCTGAATCAAAGGATTATGCGATCATTAGACTCACTCACAAAACAATCGCCGCTGTAAAAGATGAGTATGAAAAAATGGGTTTCAACCGTGCCATCGCCAAGATTCGTGAATTCTCAAATGCCTTGGAAAAATCCGAATCCATTCCTGAATTCGCGCTTAAAAATTTAGTGATTTTAATCGCGCCAATTATGCCACATTTGGCTGAAGAATTGTGGGCTGAACTTGGTTACAAAACTTTAGTTACCGAAGAAAAATTCCCTGAATTCGATCCGAATTTAATCGTCGAAGACGAGATTGGAATCGCCGTGCAAGTAAGTGGAAAATTACGTGCCGTGATTCAAATGTCGAAAGGCTCTTCAAAAGAAGATCTCGAAAAAGCCGCTTTCGGAAATGAAAATGTGAAAAGATTCATTGAAGGAAAAGAGATTCGCAAAGTTATTTCTGTTACAGACAAATTAGTGAATATCGTGGTTTAGTTAATTTTCCTGGATTCAGGTCTATGTAGATAACCGAGAGAGTAAGTGGTTTATGCCTCATTTTCACGTAGGCAAGATCCTGAAAATGTAAAAACAAACACAAACCTCATGAACTTCCTTTTAATCGCAATCGGCGGCGCATGTGGATCGGTGCTGCGTCATTTAATTCAAATCTCCGTCGTAGCCGGAAAATTTCCACTCGGAACATTTTTAGTAAACGTACTTGGCTCAATGCTTGCTGGCGCCGCTTACTACTTCGTGATTAAGTATTTTGACACAATCGATCCGCGCTTAAAAAATTTTATCTTTGCCGGATTTCTCGGTGGATTCACAACTTTTTCCGCTTTTTCGCTCGATTTTTTTCGTCTCTTT
>CANNMN010000081.1 GCA_947505885.1 Rickettsiales bacterium | reverse complement strand
TTTTTTAGGATCAGTTCTAACGCGAGAGCCAGGCGGAACAGTAGCTGGCGAAAAGATTAGAGAAATTTTAATTGATGAAAAAATTGCTAAGCTCGAAGCAAAAACTGAATTATTTTTAAATTTTGCCTCACGTCTTGAACATGTTGAGAAGTTGATCAAGCCGGCATTAGAACAGAATAAAATTGTGATTTCGGATCGCTTTTTTGATTCAACTTACGCTTACCAAGGTAATGCTTTTGGACTTGATATTAATCTGATTAATGAAGTAAGAAAAATGACTCTTGGTGATTTTGTGCCAGACATTACTTTCTTAATCGATGTTCCTGTAGAAGTAGCATTTGCAAGGATTGAGGGTAGGGTGGAAAATAATCGTTACGAGAAACTCGGCCAAGATTTTCATCAAAAAACACGTGACGGATTTTTACATTTGGCAAAAAATAATCCGCGCATCAGAGTAATTGACGGGACGCAAAACGTCGAAGAAATTTCCAGAAAAATTCTAACTTTAATTTCATAATCATGACGAAGAGAAACAAAGTCGCCCTAGTTGGCGCAGGCAATATTGGCGGTACTTTAGCGCATCTTGCCGGTTTAAAAAATTTGGGTGATGTGGTAATTCTTGATGTGAATGAAGGCGTGGCGAAAGGCAAGGCGCTCGATCTGGAGCAATCTTCAGTAGTTGAAAATTTTGATGCGAATTTTACTGGTACAAGCAATTACGCTGACATCGCCGGTGCGGATGTTGTAATTGTTACCGCCGGTATTGCACGCAAGCCCGGCATGAGCCGCGACGATTTGATGGCAACTAATACTTCAATCATCAAAACAGTTGCAGAAGGAATTAAAGAATATGCGCCAAATGCGTTTGTGATCGTCATTACCAACCCTCTCGATGCAATGGTTTACGTGATGCAAAAAGTTTCTGGCCTACCAACAAATAAAGTTGTCGGAATGGCTGGAGTGCTAGATTCATCGCGCATGTCACTTTTTTTGGCGCGCGAATTCGGCGTGTCAGTTGATAACGTAAATGCCTGTGTTTTGGGTGGACATGGCGACACAATGGTTCCATTAATTCGTTACTCTTCAGTTGGTGGCGTCCCAATCCCTGACTTGATCGAAATGGGATGGACTACAAAAACTAAAATCGAAGAAATTGTGCAACGCACTCGAGATGGCGGCGCAGAAATTGTAAAATTACTCGGAACGGGTTCAGCTTTTTATGCACCAGCAACATCAGCAATCACAATGGCTGAGAGTTACTTATTTGATCGCAAAAGAATTCTTCCAGTGGCGGCAAATCTTAACGGTGAGTATGGTGTAAAAGGCCTCTATATCGGCGTTCCAGCAATCATCGGCAAAGATGGTGTTGAGAAAATTGTTGAAATCAAACTTAACACTAGCGAGCTCACAATGTTTAACCGCTCAGTTGAAGCGGTAAGAAAGTTGATCGAAGAAACCAAGATCTAGTGCTGAGGGAACAAAATCTTTGGCTAAATATTAACAAACCTGCCGGAATTTCTTCGGCACAAGTTGTTACGATTGTCAAAAAAATCACCAAAGCAAAAAAAGTTGGACATGCTGGATCCCTTGATCCATTTGCTTGTGGAGTACTTCCAGTTGCTTTAAACAAAGCAACAAAAACCTCGGGGAAATTAATGGCGATGCGGAAAAAATATTTTTTTCGTATCTCTTTTGGTGAATTTCGTGACACAGACGATATCAAGGGCAAATGTGCAGAATATAGTTTAGCAAGACCAAGTACCGAAGAAATAATTTCTGTTTTACCAGTTTTTATCGGAAAAATTTTACAATCTCCTTCGCGTTTTTCGGCGGTTAAAATTAACGGAAAGCGCGCCTATAAATTAGCCATACGAGAAATCGCATTTGAAATTTTGCCGCGCGAAGTGGAAATTTTTTCACTCAAACTAATCGTGAATAATCACGACTATGCAGAACTTGAAATGGAATGTGGTAAGGGAACTTATGTTCGCTCCTTGGCTCGCGATCTCTGCAAGCGAGTTGGCGTTTGCGGATATGTTTCTAAATTAACTCGTCTTCGGGTCGGAGATTTCCTTTATGAAAAAACAATTCAGCTTGACGCTTTAAAATTGGCCACTAATTACCCGTCCCGTTTTTCAGATGGCTCGCTGCAGTTCATGGCAGGTATGTCTCTAGTGGTTTAGATCTCCTTAAAAATTTCAAGAAATAAAAAATGTCTCTTTTGAACAAATCAAAAAAAGAAGTTATCGCTGAATTCGCTACAGTTAAGAATGACAGCGGTTCAGTTGAGGTGCAAAGCGCCATCATCACCAAACAATTAAACAATTTAACCGAGCACCTAAAGACTCACAAAAAAGACTTTTCCTCACGTCGTGGTCTTCTTATCTTGGTAGGAAAAAGAAGAAGATTGCTTGATTACCTTAAGGCTTCTGACGTTAAGCGTTACGAAGTTCTTATCAAAAAACTTGATATCCGTAAGTAATTTCTTTCGTTAGTTCGCGTATTTTTTACGCCGTGCTGCGATCATTGAAGTAATAACACGTCCGTGTTGCTGCAGATTAAATAAACAAACCATCTCAACCCTAACTTAAAAAGCTGAAACTATGTCCGAAACTATGTTCAATATCGTCAAAAAAGAAATTAATTGGAACGGCAAAATCCTTTCTCTAGAGACTGGTAAAATCGCTCGCCAAGCCAGTGGCTCAGTAGTAGTAAAATACGGCAACACCACAATTCTTTGCGCAGTAACTGTTGCGAGCAAAGCAATGGAAGGTGCGGATTTCTTCCCACTTACCGTAAACTATCTCGAAAAATCTTATGCTGCTGGAAAGATTCCAGGGGGATTCTTTAAGCGCGAAACTAAGCCATCCGATACCGCTACTCTAACCTCTCGCTTGATTGATCGTCCAATCCGCCCACTTTTCCCTTCTAACTTTTACAATGATGTAAACGTAGTTTGTACCGTACTTTCTTACGATCCGACTTGCACCCCAGATATTGCTGCTCTAATCGGCGCTTCTGCTGCTCTAGCAATTTCTGAAGCTCCATTTCTTGAGCCAATTGCTGCGGCAAGAGTTGGTTTAATTAACGGTGAATTCATCCTTAACCCAAGCAATGAAGAAATTAAAGCTGGCTCTCTAGACTTGGTTGTTTCTGGTACAGCATCATCTGTTCTTATGGTTGAATCAGAAGCAAAAGAACTTTCTGAAGCTCAAATGTTGGAAGCAGTAACTTTTGCTCATCAATCATTCCAGCCAATAATTGCAATGATTCACGAACTTGCTGCAGAATGTGGTAAGAAGAAAATCGAAGTAAAAAAAGATGATAATGCTGCGCTTAAAAATGATATCGCAAGCTTCATCGGTGACCGCCTAGTGCTCGCTTACAAGAAGCAAGAAAAGCAAGCTCGCTCAACTGATTTAGACCAAATTTTCAGCGAAATTAAAGCTAAATTCATCAACGAAACTGTTGATGCGAATAAGGTAAAATCACTCTTCAAACAACTGTCGCAAGAACTTGTGCGCAATGACGTTTTGAAAACTGGCAAAAGAATCGATGGTCGTTCATCAACTGATATTCGTCGCATCGAAATTGAAACTGGATTGCTTCCACAAGTTCATGGCTCTGCCCTTTTCACTCGTGGAGAAACTCAAGCTCTTGTTACCACAACTCTTGGCGCGACTGGCAAAGACAAGCAAATGATCGAAAATCTTGATCCAGGCATGACCGAGGAATCTTTCATGCTTCACTACAATTTCCCTCCTTACTCAGTTGGTGAAGTTGGTCAGTTGAGAGCTCCAGGACGTCGCGAAATTGGCCACGGTAAACTAGCTTGGAGAGCATTGAATCCAGTTTTTCCAACCGGCGAAGCTTTTACTTACGCTGCTCGTGTTGTTTCTGAAATTACTGAATCAAATGGCTCGTCTTCAATGGCGTCAGTTTGTGGAGCTTCACTTGCTTTGATGGATGCTGGTGTGCCACTTAAGGCCGCAGTTTCTGGGATCGCAATGGGTTTGATCAAAGAAGGCAATGATTACGTTATCCTTTCTGATATCATGGGTGACGAAGATCATCTTGGTGACATGGATTTCAAAGTTGCAGGAACTGCCGAGGGCATCACTGCACTTCAAATGGATATCAAGTGTAATGGAATTACTGTTGAGATCATGCAAAAAGCTCTTGAGCAAGCTCAGGGAGGCAGAATGCATATTCTTGAAAAAATGTGCGCAGTTATTTCTTCATCAAGAGCTGAATTCAACTCAAACGTCCCTCGCGTTGAAGTAATGACGATTCCACAAAAGAAAATTCGTGAAGTTATTGGCGCACGCGGTGCAGTGATCAAAGAAATCTGCACAGTTTCTGGTGCAGCAGTTGACATCGACGATAATGGCCTAATTAAAATTTCCTCAAGCAACAGCGAAGCAGTAAAAAAAGCGATTGCGATGATTCAAGAAATCACTTTCGAACCAGAAATTGGTGATATTTACGAAGGTCCAGTTGTGAAGGTAATTGATGCTGGTGCATTCGTTAGCATCTCTAACAATCGTGATGGCTTCGTGCACATTTCTGAGCTTGCTGAATACCGGGTTGATTTCGTTGAAGACATCATTAACGAAGGCGATATAATCAAAGTTAAAGTAATTGGCTTCGATAAAAAAGGTCGTCCAAAATTGAGCTTCCGTTGCGTTGATCAAGCGACCGGAGAAGACATAACTGAGCGTCTTGCGAACAAGCCACAAATGATCGACGAAAGAGAATCTGGTGGACGTGATGATCGTGGCGGAGATCGCAGAAGCGGCGGACGCGATCGTGATGATCGTGGCGGAGATCGCAGAGGTGGCGGACGCGATCGTGATGATCGTGGTGGAGATCGCAGAGGCGGTGAACGTGACGATCGCAGAGGAAGTCGTGATCGCGATGATCGAAGTGGTGACCGTGATCGCAGAAGCGGTAGTGATCGTGACGATCGCGATGGTGGTGGCGCTCCAAAAAAACGCCGTGGCTTTTTTGGTTAAGAATTAAACTCACGGCCACACTTTTGTTTAAGTGTGGCCGTTTTTTTTCGTCTATTCTCATGCCAATTTCGCAACAAGATTTAAACAATCTTCTCACTGAAAGATTTCCTGAAGCAAAAATTGAAATCACTGATTTAGCTGGCGATTCAGATCACTATGCCGTGCAAATTACTGACAAAAGCTTTTTTGGAAAAACGCGCATCGCACAGCACAAAATTGTCAACGAAGCCCTAAAAGGAATTCTGGGCACAACTCTTCACGCTCTTCAAATTAAAACTTCTGTTCATGACTGATATTCAACAAAAAATTCAGGAAACAATTTTAAGCAACGACGTCGTTCTTTACATGAAGGGCACAAAAGATTTTCCGCAATGCGGATTCTCTGCGACTGTCGTGCAAATTTTAAAAAATATTGGTGCTGATTTTCTCGATGTTGACGTGCTTCGTGATGCAGAAATACGTCAAGGAATCAAAGATTTTTCTGATTGGCCAACTGTCCCGCAACTTTACGTCAAAGGTGAATTTCTTGGTGGCTGCGATATTGTAAAAGAGATGTTCCAATCAGGTGAGCTTCAAGAAATATTGAAAAAATAATCAGTGAAAAAGCTGTTTTTTATTTTCTTCTTTGCTGCTAAGTCATTTTTAGGATAAGGACTAGTTGGCGGCGAAGAGCCTCAACACTTTACCTATAAAAAATCAGATCAGCTAAACTTTGATTCTTAAAATTTAAGCTGAGGAAAAATCTTAATTCGTATAATTGTTTTTAAGCTGCATTGTTCGATTGAGTATAACGTGACAGATCTTTTTAAGTCAGGAGCGAATTCAGGCCACCCAAAGCTTCTGGAGGATTTTTTCATCAGATGAGCGAGATATGCAAAATATAACCATTGGCGGAAATTTTGTGTGCATAAATATTTATGGTTTAACGAGAATCATCTACGGGCAAGCTAGTTAACTTAGAATTGCAAGGCGCTGAAGCGTTGATAGAGAATGTAATTCTTATTCTATTAAAAGGTGTAACCTAACCTCTTGACACTTTTCACATTTTATTCGTCGATATTTTTGAAATTTTTGCTGAAGGCGGTGTGCAAAAATGCGCGGCAGATTAACTATTTACAGCTAGGCGTCATTGCCGTTAATTACATTATTCATTAAACA
>CANNMN010000080.1 GCA_947505885.1 Rickettsiales bacterium | reverse complement strand
GCGCTATTTCATCTCTAACAAAAAAAATCGCGAAGAAGTTAAAAATATCATCACCGATCTCACTGAGGGCAAGAAGCCCAAAGCAACTAAAATAAAGGTTTGGGGACGAGAAATAAAGATTAAGAAAACTTTCGGAAAAATCGCGGTGACGAGTTTTGAAGAGCTTTGCTGTCAAACTTTTGCCGCTGCAGATTATCAAGAAATCTGCAAAAACTTCGATTTAATTTTTTTATTAAAGCTTCCAGTTTTAACCGCAGAAAATGTTAATGAAATGCGCCGCTTCATGCTTTTCATCGACGAAGTTTACGAAAAAAAAGTTGCACTAATTGTGTTGGCAAGAGCTTCGATCGATAAATTATGCAGCGCCGAAGTTTTTAAACGCACCGCCTCACGCCTTAAGGAAATTGGCTCGGATGGTTATTGGCGTTAGGTAATGCATGATTACTTTCTTGATCCTCACTTTCGCAAGAGTGACGGGTGAAAGATTTTAGATAATTTTACGAGTCGAGTTGTTGAAACTCGCACAAGAATGATGTTGAAAATTTGCACTCACTAGTTCGAATCTTTCTCGCCGAGGTGAGAATCCAAGAAAGTTTCCAAGAGCTCGATAATAAAAATTGTCCACAAAAAAACCGGCCCTGAATTTCTTCAGAGCCGGTCAGATTGATCTAACTAACTAAATTACTCTGCAGATCTATCCGTATTTTCCGAAGATCCTTGAGAAGAGTTTTTTTCCATTTTGTCGCGACGATTTTCGCGACGATCTGATCTATCATCTTTTCTGTCGCTGCGATTATCCATTCTATCTTCATTGCGATCACTTCCACCTTCTTTGCGGCGGGGTTTTTCACTGCGATTTCCTTCTTTACCGCCGCCCATTTCTTTTTCTCCGCGACCTTCAGCTTCTCCTTCTCTTTTCATTTCTCTTCCATCTTGTCTCATCTCTCTTTTATCGCTTCTAAGCTCTTTTCTATCTTGTCTTAGCTCTTTTCTGTCTTTAGCAATTTCTTCTTTGCTCGCGCCGTTCTTGATGTCATTTTTGAGTTCTTGTCTATCGCTTCTAACCTCAGCTTTGTCAGATTTAATTTCACGTTGATCACGTTTCATTTCTCTACCACTTGATGAACCGCCACCTTGCTGCTGCATTCCACCTTGAGGGCGTTGTTGTTGACCACCATTTTGATTCGTCGATTGAGGACGTTGCTGTCCGCCACCAGATGAGCCGCCGCCTTGTTGTTGCGTTCCGCCTTGAGGACGTTGCTGTCCACCACCAGCACCAGGGCCGCCAGCGCCACCAGGGCCAGGTTGAGCAAGAGCTGTTGTAACTACCAAACACGCAGTTGCGCTAAGTGTGAGAAATTTTTTCATAAGTTTTTGATTATTTTTAAATGAGCTCGGGCAGCTCGCTCGAACGGCACGCAGGCTTATTTTTTAAAACTAAGACAGCAACTAAAGAGATTCCGAAATAATTAGTTTGTGTTGTTTTGGCGCGCTTTGTGGAGCAGAAGAAAGTCAGCAAGAACGCAGGCCATCATCGCTTCGCCCACTGGAACGGCGCGAATTCCAACGCATGGATCGTGACGACCTTTGGTGATAATCTCGGTATTTTTGCCTTCGATATCGATGGTTTTGCGCGGGATTAAAATTGAGCTCGTCGGCTTTACCGCAAAGCGCACAACAATATCTTGGCCGGAAGAAATTCCTCCTAAAGTGCCGCCAGAATAGTTCGAAGCGAATTCAACTTTGCCATTTTTACTAAACATTTCATCAGCAAGCTCTGAACCTTTTTTGTTCGCGGCATTCATGCCGTCGCCTATTTCAAAACCTTTCACGGCATTGATTGACATCATTGCCGAAGCAAGACGGGCGTCGAGTTTATTATAAATTGGTTCGCCAAAACCAACAGGAACGTTGCGGGCTACTACCTCAATAATAGCGCCGACAGAGTCGCCAGATTTTCTGATTTCAGTTAAATAATCTTCAAAGTTTTTCGCGGCGATAGCATCAGGACAAAAGAAGTCATTCTTGTCGATCTCGGCAAAATCAAGGCGCGAGCGCTCGATTTTTTTCTCGCCGATTTGAGTTAAATAGCCGGTGATTTCGATTTTTTCTTGCTCAAGAACTTTACGAGCAATTGCGCCTGCAGCAACGCGCATCGCCGTTTCGCGCGCTGATGATCTGCCGCCACCGCGATAATCGCGAATGCCATATTTTTTGAAGTAAGCGTAGTCAGCGTGATTCGGACGAAACTTGTCTTTGATCTCAGAATAATCGCCGGATTTGTGGTCTTCGTTAAAAATTACCAGACTGATTGGAGTGCCAGTGGTCTTGCCTTCGAAGACCCCGGAAAAAATTTTAACCCTATCTCTTTCTTGGCGCTGTGTTGTGAATTTAGACTGTCCAGGACGACGCTTATCGAGATATTTTTGAATGTCGCTTTCGTCTAAGGAAAGAAGGGAAGGGCAACCATCAACCACACAACCGATTGCTTCACCATGACTTTCGCCCCAGGTAGTTAGTGAAAAAATTTCGCCGAATTTGTTGCTCATTATCTGTCTCTTTAATTATTTTTTATCTCATTCTTTTTTCGTTCCTTGTGCGAGTTCAAAAATTCGGTTGCGTAATTTGTCTAAGATTTTCCTCTTGCGAAACCGAGTTGATTAACTCTTACAGGAATGACTACCAAGATATTGGTAGGCGTAAGTTACTACTCCGTCTGATTCAAAATCAAAACAGGATTTTTTGTGAAAACCATATGATCTCCTGACTCAGTAATTTCTAATTCTCCTGCTGTAATCTTGCCTATTTTTCCTTCAGCAAAAACATCATACATAATCACCTCTTGCTCATTTTCGTGTAGAGCTTTTTTGGCGCGAATGTCGTAAATATTTCCATCTCCATGCTGAATCTTAATGCGTGGATTAGTCATGACTTTCTCAGTCTTGTAATCTTTCAGACTTTCTGCTCGATCCTTAACTAGCTTGATTGCATTGCTTTTTCTAAAGCCATAAAAAACATAAACAAAAACCCCGCCAATGATTAATGCATAGCAAGAAATCGTCAGGAATTTTTTTATTTTATGTTGAGACTGAATGAGTTTTAAAACTTGTGCCGTTGCGCTATCCATGCTGCTCTAGAGTTACTGAGAATGAATCTACATCAGCAATCACACCAACCTTATCTATCTCTAATTTACATCTGCTGATGTTGGTGTCTTCCATGATTTCTCTCATGATTTCTGCGGCCATTTTTTCGATGAGTTTGAATCTCTTTGAACTGATTAAATTTTTAATTTTGAGAATTAAAATATCGTAATCGATTGTGTCTTTAATATCGTCGCTGCTTAACGAACTAAGGTTATTAGTTTCGACTTCTGCGTTAATAATAATTTCCCGATTAATATTTTCTTCCCAGGCGTGGACACCTAGAATCGTCTTGAGTTTGAGGTTTTTAATTTTGATTAACATGTGCAAATAAAATGTCTGAAGAGAAAATTATTCTGCTTAAGCAATACCAAAAATCCAAACAAAATCCTAAACCTTGGCCTAAAATGTTTTTTTTAACAATCTTGTCTGGAGTATTAATCAGCTTAGCCTTGTGGCATTACTTCGTAGAAAATGTTGAGCGTGCCGATGTGCAAATTCCGCCATCAAGCAATATTAGATTTAACGATGCGGATCCGCTTCCAATGACCACAGCACAGATTGCTGATGAGCTGGAGAAGAATGATGAAAAGCCTGTGTTGCTCTACCTTTACACTACTTGGTGCAAAATCTGCTCGGAGAATTTTGAAGTTGTAAATGAAGTTTCTCGCGAGTTTCAAAACACTGATTTGCAAGTTATTGCATTGGCAATCGATCGAGATTTAGATCCGACAAGCCTCAACCAGCATTTAAATCAATATTCCGATGTTTATTTTCAGCCGCGCTTCCTCGCTTTTAAAGATGGATTTCGCGAGTTTTTGCACAAAAAAAATATTCGTTACGATGGCAGAATTCCCTTCACTGTCTTGATTTCACGCGATGGAGAGGTGATCACAAAATTCACCGGTAAAAAAAGTAAAAACTTTCTACGCAACAAAATCATTCGGGAGCTTTACAACTAATGCTCATATCATTTCGTTCGCACCAAGAAACGGTTTCTCGAAATCATGATTTTGCCGGCACGGGATTTGCTCCTTTATCAACTAACAAACAAATTTCGACGGATGAAAAATTTCATTGGGGTCTGAATTTAATTCGCGACATTGCTGCAATTTATTCTTCGATTTTTTTAGCCGCAGTTGCTTACGGAATCATGATGGTGTTGATTGCATTGAAACTCGAGTTTCATGTTAAGAATGAAATTTTGATTTCATTTTCTGCTGCTACGCAAATTGGCGCCGGGGTAATTTTTTCTCGTTTCTTACCTGCTATTGGACGCAAGGCTGGAATGGTTAATAGCATTTATGCCGGTTCGATTGCTTCGGCAATTGCCGTACTTTTTCTCTACCAATATTATGGATATTTCTTGTGGATATTAAGCATCTTCATTCTTGGCACTGCGCTTTTTACCTGCGGCGTAACTCGCGCTACAATCATGATTGATCTGGCGCCAACTCATGTGCGAGCAATGGTGATTTCATTTGGTACTATGTTAGTGGCAGTTGGCAATTCAATCGGTTCGATTGTTTTAGGTTTGATGAATACTCAAGAAAATTTTACCTCTTTTTTAGTCGCGGCAATATTTTACCTTTTATCGATGTTGCCTTTGATGAGGCTTAAAGGTCTTGATTCAAAAGTGCGCGAAGAAAAGAAAATCAGCATTTGGCGCTACATAAAAAATTCGCCAAAAATTATGTTTGCAGGATTTTCGGTGAGTTACGCCATGTCATCGGCTAGCGCTTTTTTAATCATTTACGGAATCAAAATTGGCATGCCGCAAGATCAAGCAGCAATGCTGTTATCGGTACTTTTGTTCGGCACGATTCTCTACATCCCGATTGGTTACATTACCGAAATACTTAATCGACGCATGCTGATGATTTTCTTTGCGATACTGTCTTTGATTTGCGTTTATCTTCTTCTCATAAACAAGAATGAGCAGGAAATTTATCTGCTACTTTTTTTGATGTTTGGCTGTCTTTCTGGAATAAAACTTCCGGCGTTTGTGTTAATTAATGAAAAATACAAACCCACGCAGCGCCTAGCTGTGAACAGCGCTTTTTCACGGATAAGTCTTATCGGTAACATATTTGGACTTTTACTTACCGGCGTAATTATGAAAACCATCGGAGCGCAAGGTTTATGGGTTTCCTTGATTGCAATACTCTCTCTATTCATCTTTTTTTGTTTGCTGAACTATGTTGTAAAAGCTCTGCGCGGCGAGCTTCAGCTAAAGAATTTTTCAATTTTTAATCAGCATAAAAGTGAGCAATTGCAAGAGGTCTAATTATTCAGTTAGCAGTTTTTTTAAAAAAGTTTTTTGCTGTAAAGCTCGGCCAATCGTGGCTTGCGTCAATCTTCAGGGCGTAATTGGCAAAGATTCTAAACTAGAATCTGGCCTGAATATGCAAAATATCGAGCCGCTTTTGCTACGTGCTTTTGAAATGAAAAAAGTAAAAGCTGTGGCGTTGAATATTAACTCGCCAGGTGGCTCTCCGGTTCAATCAGAATTGATTTACAACTACATCCGCGAGCTTAGTGCCGAGAAAAAAATTCCTGTTTATACTTTTGCACAAGATGTTGCTGCATCAGGCGGATATTGGCTTCTTCTTGCTGGTGACGAAATTTATGCGCACAACTCTTCTATTATTGGCTCGATTGGTGTGATTTTTTCGAGTTTTGGTTTTGTTGATCTGATTAAGAAAATCGGCGTCGATCGCCGCGTTCATGCGGAGGGAAAAAATAAAGCGATTCTTGATCCTTTTTTGCCGGAAGATCATGAGAGTGTTGTGATCTTAAAAGAAGCGCAGCGCGATATTTTTGAAGGCTTTAAAGAGTTGGTCAGTTCAAGGCGTCAGGGCAAGTTGCAAGAATCGGAAGAAAAACTTTTTACCGGCGCTTTTTGGTCAGGAAAAAAAGCCGCACAACTCGGTTTAGTCGACGCGATTTGTGACATGCGCAGCAAAATGAAAGAGAAGTTCGGTAGCGATGTTAAGATCTTGCAAATTGCGGCAAAAAAAGGGTTTATCAAAAGCCTTATCTCAGAAAAATTC
>CANNMN010000079.1 GCA_947505885.1 Rickettsiales bacterium | reverse complement strand
CACAGTAAAAAAATTCTGCGCCATGTTCGAGATCCAAAACATCGAACAATTAAGATCAATCACATCACTCCACATCATAAAATTCCGTGATACCATGAAAGAAGCCGGAGAAAAGAACTCCAGCATCAATAACCGACTTTCCGGTCTTTCTTCACTTTTCAAACACTTAATCGAACGCCAAATAATCAAAGCCAACCCAGTCTACGGCGTTAAAGCGATGAAGAAGAATTATCGCAAAGTACAAAGCCGTGCCATGGTTAACGCAGAAATAGACGCGATCTTAAAACAACCTGATACCTCAAAATTAGTGGGCTTAAGAGATAAAGCGATCCTCTCAATATTATTTAATTTAGGAACAAGGGTAGGGACGATTGCCGCCCTTCGCGGTAAAGACATTTTTGAAGAAAACGGCTACATGATATTTGACATGCACCTCAAAGGTGACAAAAGAAATCAGGTGGCGGTGAATTCGCACATTCAAGCCAATCTGAAGAATTATTTTGAAGCCATGGGCTATTACACCAAAGACGGCGAGGGTAATATCAAGTTAAAAATTGCCGATGATTTGCCGGTGTTTCCACGGATGTCGAATAATCCGAAGCAAAATGATGTTACTAAGCCGATGAGTACCACTTCAATCTGGCGACTTTGGCAGAAATATGCTGATGGTGCTAATCTCGAAAGGACAAGGCCGCATTGCGCGCGGGCAACTTTTATTACTAAGGCACTTGAGGCTGGGTGTGATTTACAACATGTGCAACAGACTGCAGGACATAATGATCCTCGCACTACCATGAGCTATAATCACAACCAAGCACAATATAAGGATTCGGCGAGTTTTAGGGTGAGTTTTGGTTAGGTTTTAAAATTTAATGTACATTCATTGTGATTATAAATAAATCCAATCTCAAACGCTTGGCCTATTTTAAATTTTCCTTCGGCCCGGCAGCTGAGAAGTGGTTTTTGCGAATGCAGTAGCTTCAAGGGTTGAGGATCGATGGTGTGTCAAAAATGAGGAGAAGTGTTGGTGAGATTAGATGAGGATTGGCAATGCCTTCTATTCTAGCCTCAAAGAACTCATAATCCCAGAAGAAAAAGTTGCAAATTATTGACTTTGAAAAAGAAAATGCTTATGTTATGTTATAACATTGCATTTATTTATCAAATTTATAAGTTATGGATATCAATTATCAGAAAAAAATTAAGCTTCCTGTGACTGTTCTTTCGGGCTTTCTTGGTTCAGGCAAAACAACTCTTCTCAATCACATTTTAAACAATCGCGAAGGTAAAAAAGTTGCAGTGATTGTTAATGACATGAGTGAGGTAAATATTGATGCTGAATTGATTAAAAATGGCGGAGCCGCTTTAAGCAAAACCGAAGAAAAAATTGTTGAAATGAGCAATGGCTGCATTTGTTGTACCTTGCGCGAAGACTTGCTTAAAGAGGTTTCAAGACTGGCACAAGAAAACCGTTTTGATTATTTATTAATTGAATCAACAGGCGTTTCTGAACCTTTGCCAGTTGCAGAAACTTTTACCTTTGAAGATGAAAATGGAGTCAGTCTTTCTGATGTTGCTACTCTTGATACCATGGTGACGGTGGTGGATGCCTATAATTTTCTAAAAGATTATGGCTCAACCGATTCTTTATCTGATCGCGGAGAATCTGCTGGTGAAGGTGACGATAGAAAGTTGGTCGATCTACTAATCGAGCAAATTGAGTTTTGTGATGTCGTCATTCTTAACAAGGCTGATTTGGTTAGCGATGATGAAATGGGAATGCTTAACGGAATAATTAAGAAATTTAATCCAAGAGCAAAGATTATCACATCAAAATTCTCACAAGTTGATTTAAATGAAGTTCTTGGAACCGGGCTTTTTAATTTTGAAGAGGCAAGTAAAGCTCCGGGTTGGCTCAAAGAAATCAGAGGCGAACATGTTCCGGAAACACTTGAATATGGAATTACCAGTTTCGTTTATCGCGCTAAGAAGCCTTTTAATCCTGAAAAATTCAAAAAATTAATCGATCAAGAATGGCCGGGAGTTATTCGTTCCAAAGGATTATTCTGGCTTGCTACCAGATATGATTACGCGGGAAATTGGTCGCAGGCTGGAGCAATTTGCAGAAACGAAATGGCTGGGCTTTGGTGGGATGCTGTTCCTAAATCACAATGGCCGGAAGATGCAGAATCAAGATATGAAATCAAAAATAATTTTAGCGGACAACATGGTGATCGTAGACAAGAAATTGTTCTGATCGGAATCAATATGGATAAGAAAAATCTTACTAAAATGCTTGATGATTGCTTGGTAACAAATGAGCAAATGCAGCTTGGCAAAATATCGTGGAAGAAGTTCAAAGATCCTTTCCCTGAATGGAAAACAAATAATTAACAAAAATGAATTTAAAATTAATGCAGGATGAACTGGCAATAGTCAATTCATCCGATGCTTTCTGGCAAGCGCTGGATAGCAACTTTTCTCAAGCTTCATGCGGTCATGATCATGGACAAGGTGATGAACATTTTCACATGGCCGGAAATTTTTTAATTGCTCAAGAAAAGATTCGCGAGGCAATTGAAACGGTTTTTGGTGAAAGTTTTGACTCTGCAAATCATGAACATCGTGATCACCTCATTACGCTTGCTGCAATTCAGAAAGCTCAGGATCAACTAAGTGGTGGTCCAGGATTTGTATCGCAAAGAACCTTTGACTTTAACAAGCATTTTAAAATTTCAGAATCTCTTTCCGGAAAAAAGCTTGGTGGTGAGACCTTTGAAATGCCAAATGCTAAAAAATATTTGGTGCAAAATTTAACCTTAGTAGCACTCGCGCCAAAGCTGATGTTATATTTGCAAGTCAAGAAACAGCTTTAACAAGAGCCGGAAAGTTAGTTGATTTGGGCTTTAAAGATGCTGCGGATTCTTTGGTTGAAGCTGCTGGATCAGTCTACAAAGCAACTCCATCTCTTGCTATTTCTGGTCTAACTTTAGGAACGGCGCAAATGGTTTTGCGATCTTGCGGTGATCAGGAAAGTGCTAATAAGTTACGCGATAATATTGGTGCTTCAACTGAAGCGGCGGCATTCTTTGTTTTGGTAAATGGAGTTTTAGAAAATTTATCTCACTCATTTATTTTAGCGGCGCCAGCTTTTGCAACAGTAGCAGCATACGACTCAGCATATTCAAAACTGAAACCTATTTATGATTATTGCAGATCAAAAAGTGACGCTTCCCGGATAGAATCTAATAGTCTGGGTGATGTGGAAATGCAGGGAGGAAATATTGAAGCGGCTGAAAATGAATTTGGTGGGGGTCAAGAATCTGAACTTCAATTTTCTGGATCTTTTAAAAAAGAAGATTCTGACAAAACAATTAAACTTTTAAAGAGAGCGAGATCTTTAATAAATGAAGACGAAATGTGGCTTGGTCTAAGAAAGCATCAACTTGCCTACCAAGATAATGGTTTAGAAAAAAAATTAAAAAGCGAATTAGAGTTATTAATTGCTGAATTAGAAAAAAATGAAACTCATATAAATGAATTGTTGCAAGTGGATTTTAAACAAACTCTGCGTGATGGTTTTGAGATCCTCAAATCTTATGCCGAAGTATATAAAGATAAAAATCCAGCAAGTGGAGTTGGGCAATTTCTAAATGAATTTTGTGATCATTTTGCGCGTGATGCAATTTTGCTTAATGAACCTTCAAAAGAAGCAAAGAGTGCAGCATTTTATTGCAGATCTTACAACGGCCTGGTTTCTCTTGAAGAAAGAGTAAAAGAATCTTTGCCGCATATGCCAACTGGTCAGCAGATGCTATTGGCAGCTACGGTTATTGGCACGCTCTATTCAGCAAGTGCGATTTACAAAGCTGCAACTGGTGAAGAAGAGGTTTATTCTGATTATGTTACAAATTTTCCAGATCATCTTTTTGAATGGCTTCATCTCGATCAAATGTACCAAAATATGGGTGGAGGAGCTGAGTTAACAGAATCTTTCAAAGATTTTTTTGCCGGATTTAACCTGGCTGAAAATTCTACTCATTTAGGAATAGTGGTAGCGCCTTTTGCAGCTTATGCACAAATGGGCTCAAGAATGTTTGATGGCATTAAACATGCGCCAGCAAACTATCTAGCTTATGCTGCCGATTTAACTAACTCTTACGTTGCGGCAACTAAAGCAGTAGTTGTTGGTTGGTTTAGTAAGGATAATTCTATTACCGCTGCTCCAGAGGTTGATATTGCAAAAGTTGAGGATCGTCCAAAAATTGAAAGAACTGTCTCTCTGGATAGATCCTCTCAATCTCGTGAATTGATTCAAAGTTTATCAGGAGAGAAAAAGTCCGATGAGGACGTTGATTATGACCAAATACTAGAAGCGCGTGCTGCTACTCGCATAGAGGAAGACGATGTTCTTTATGATCTTGAGACTGGTGAGATTATTTCTCCTCAACAAGCGCAGCGAGATCCTAGGCGAGCTTCTATAGGAGCTGCTGTTCCAAGAACAACAGTCAGAACTCCTCATGTACATGGACCGAGCTGTAACCATGCTCCTAATGCCATCATCAGCCCTTTACAAGGGCCCTCCAAACAAACTCGCTCGTAAAGGGAAGTAGGGGTGCAGAGGCTTCGCACATCGAAAGTAAAATTGTGTAAAGCACGTCGTAAGCATCTTGCTTATCCTGATCTACATTATTTCCATCGGTTTTTCTCCAAAAACGCTGACGATTTCTGCGGATATACCAGTTGTTTAGAGCTTCAAAAAATTGATTAAATTCTTCGCAGGCAATGACGGTGTCGTAATTACTCATCGCCGTATCGATCTTAGAAACTGCTGACTTCAACTTAGCTAAAGCGTAACGATCTAAAACATTTTCAAAATCTCTGCCGACAGTAATTCTCTTGGCTTTTATGCCATCTGCATTGGCGTAAAGACAGAAGAAATTAAAGGCATTAATCAAAGGCTTGATCGACAAGCGCAAAGTATCGCGAATTGCTTTGCCATCTTTATCAATTCGTAATTCTTGGCCGCGCATTACAGGTTGCGAGATCATGTAGAAGCGCATGGCATCTGATCCTTGGGTTGAAAAAATTTCCAAAGGATCGGCGTAATTTTTCAAACGCTTGGAAAGTTTTTGCGATTTTTCGTCCAAAATTGTGCCGTGACAAATCACGTTTTTAAATGGTGCGCGATCGAAAAGTGCGGTCGACAAAACCATCAAAGTGTAAAACCAGCCACGAGTTTGCGCGACATATTCCGTGATAAAATCGGCCGGAAAATTTTCTTCAAAACGCTCTTTATTTTCGAACGGATAATGCATTTGCGCATAAGGCATTGAACCAGATTCAAACCAGCAATCTAAAACATCGGTAACGCGTTTAAATGTTTCGCCATTTTCTTCAAAAACGATTTCGTCGATGTAAGGACGATGCAAGTTATCAACTTTTCTGCCGGCAACTTTTTCAAGTTCCGCAACCGATCCAAAGACTTTTATTTTGCCTGATTCGCTTTTCCAAACCGGCACCGGACAGCCCCAGAAGCGGTTGCGCGTGATCGACCAATCGCGAGCGCCTTCCAGCCATTTGCCGAATTGTCCGTCTTTGATGTGGTTAGGAATCCAGTTGATGCCTTGGTTGAGCTCGACCATTCGGTCTTTAATGTCGGTAACTTTTACGTACCAGGAAGACACGGCGCGGTAGATTAGTGGAGTATCAGTGCGCCAGCAATGCGGGTAGTTGTGAAGATATTGATCGGTTTTAATCCAAGCGCCGGTTTCTTTTAAATACTTAATGACGTCGTCATTGGTGTCGAAAACTTGACGACCTTTTAGCGAGAGAGATGGTAGGTCGAAAATTTCTGAATTGAATTTCCCTGCTTCATCAACTGGGCAAAGAGTCGGAATTCCATTAGCTTTACAAAGAAGTTGATCGTCTTCGCCGAAACCCGGAGCCATGTGAACAATTCCAGTTCCTTCTTCGGTTGTAACGAAATCGCCGTGAAGAACTGTGAAAGCTTTTTGGTTATTTTGGATTTTTTCGTGATTGGTTAAATATGGAAAAAGCGGTTTGTATTTCAGGCCGATTAAATTTTGTCCAAGAATCGTAAAACTAGCATCAACAACATCCTTATCAGGATTAGCAAACTTACTTTTTATTCCGTCAATTTCGTAAAGGTTCGCTGCAATAAAAATTTTATTATTT
>CANNMN010000078.1 GCA_947505885.1 Rickettsiales bacterium | reverse complement strand
TTGCTTCACATTCATCGGCGCAACTATTTCCAAATTGACGCCAGGCGCCTTTGGACTCTTCACAAGATGTGCGGTCGTCAAAAGTTGTTGAGCGCGAAAAAGCGGAGCAAAAAAATAAAATTGAAATTAGTAAAATTTTTTTATGCACAGATTTTTTGCAGCTCTTCAATAATTTTTTCACCCATTTGAGAGCATGATACTATTGCTTCGCCAGGTTTAGAAATATCGGCGGTGCGAATTCCAGAATCTAAAATTTTCGCAACTGCTTGCTCAATTGCTTCTGATTCTTTGATGAATCCGAAGGAATATTTGAACATCATCGACAAGCTTAAAATCGTCGCAAGAGGGTTGGCGAGATCTTTTCCAGCAATGTCTGGAGCAGATCCGTGGCTTGGTTCGTAGAGAGAATATTTTTCACCAAGTGAGGCAGAAGGAAGCATGCCAAGTGAGCCGGTTAGCATCGAAGCAAGGTCAGATAAAATGTCGCCAAACATGTTGCCAGTTACCATTACATCAAACTGTTTTGGATTACGCGCTAACTGCATCGCGGCATTGTCGACATACATATGCGAAAGGGCGATTTCTGGGTAATTTTTTTGCCCGATTTCCGTCACAACTTCACGCCACATTTCGGTGGTTTCAATTACGTTGGCTTTATCGACTGAGCAAAGTTTTTTGCCGCGAACTTGTGCTAAATCGAAAGCGATTTTGGCGATGCGCTCAACTTCTTTTGAATTATAAGTCATGGTGTTGATGCCTTGTCTGCTGCCATCTGCCAAGGTTGTAACTCCGCGTGGTTCGCCGAAATAAAGATCGCCGGTGAGCTCGCGCACAATCATGATGTCGAGGCCAGAAACAACTTCGCGTTTCAAGGTTGAGCTATCTGCCAATGCATCAAAAACTTTTGCAGGGCGAAGATTGGCAAAAAGTTCTAATTCTTTGCGAATGCCGAGTAATCCTCGTTCCGGACGATGTTTATATTCTAAAGATTCCCACTTCGGACCACCAACTGCGCCAAGCAAAATCGAATCAGATTTTTTTGCGAGCTCGATTGTTTCTTTTGGAAATGGCGTTTGTACAGCATCGTAAGCGCATCCTCCGAGCAATGCATTTTCGGTTTCAAATTTTTTGTCGGTATTTTTTGAGAAGAAATCGAGAATTTTTTTAGCTTGTGCGACCACTTCCGGGCCAATGCCATCGCCAGGGATTAGGAGAATTTTTTTTGTCATTTTTGTTTTAGTTTTAGTTTGTGTTTGGGTCATTCCCGCGAAGGCGGAGATCAAGAATGACAAGCTCAGAGCCAGTTTTTAATTCTCCTGGATATCCGCCTTCGCGGAGATGACATGGGGGATGCCATGGGAGATGCCATGGGAGATGCCATGGGAGATGCCATGGGAGATGCCATGGGAGATGGCATGGGAGATGGCATGGGGAATAACCTGGGAGAGTTCGGAGAATAATTTTTGTTCTAATTCATCGCCTTTAACATCTCGCCAGTCGAGAGTTTTTTCGTTAAAAGAAAAATAATCAGCGCCGGAAAAAGGCGAAGAATACCAAATTTTTTGATTACCAGAATTGCGATTGATGATGTAAGTTTTTTTACTTCTAGTGATTACTATTTCCAAAATTCCGTCTGAATATTCGACGTCAAGTTGTGAGTTTTTGTCGGCAGCTTCGATTGCTTCAGAAAGCTTGATTAGAGATGATTCGCAGAGTTGGTAAAAATCTTTTTCTAACATTAAATTTGTTTCCATTTCTTAAATATTTCTTCCAGCATTTCGCGCTTAATTGGTTTTGGAATGAAGTCATTCATGCCACTAGCAAGGCATTTATTTCTGTCATCTTCGCCAACATTTGCGGTGAGCGCAAAAATTAAAGTCGGTTTAGTAATCACTTGTTCTTTTTCAATTTCACGAATTTTTTTAGTGGTTTGGAAGCCATCCATTATTGGCATCATGCAATCCATTAAAATGACGTCATACCTGACATGCAGAAATTTATTAACTGCTTCCTGACCATTTTCAGCCGTGTCGGGATTGATGCCGATTCGTTTTAAAAGGGTCGACACCACTTTCATGTTTACCTCATTATCTTCGCAAAGCAAAACACTGAGACGATTCACGCTATCAAGAATCTTTTTGTTTACAAAGGTCTCTTCCACTTCTTTTTCGTACTCGATGTTTAATGCAGAAAGTAATGCGAGCAGTAAACGCGTTTTCTTGATCGGCTTGATTACGATCTGATCGAACAATTCCAATTCTTTTTGCGTAATTGAGATTTTTTCACGAATTGAAATCATCAAAATTAGCGGCACATTTTTGAGTTTTTCATTATTTTTTAATGCTTTGGCAAGGCTTACTAAGTCTAGTTTTGTTTGAGTGCTATTGTTGAGAAAAATTGCATCAAGGGTTTTTAGTTTGCTTAATTCTGAAGTTGCAAAATCAATGCGTTGCAACATTTGCTCGAGGTTGGTTGGGATGCTTATGATTTCTTTTTCTAGCTTTAATTGGTCAAAATAATCTCCAAAAACTTTGGCGGCGATGGCATTATTTTCGATGTAAGCAATTTTTTTGCCGATGAGTTTTTCTTTTTGTTTAAAGTAATCTTCATCGGCGTCGGATTCGGTCATTCGCAATGGTAGTGTAAACCAAAAATTCGAACCTTTTGATTGCTCGCTATTAACGCCGATTGAGCCATGCATCACTTCCACCAATTCTTTACAAATAGAAAGACCAAGACCGGTGCCGCCATATTTTCTAGTGGTAGACATATCAACTTGGGTGAAAGCGGTAAACATGGTTGAGATTTTTTCAGCCGGAATTCCGATTCCACTGTCGCTAATGTTGAAGTTGATGAAGAAGAGATTTTCCTGAGTTTTTTTGAGCTTAATGTCGATGAAAATTTCTCCGTAGTAAGTGAACTTGATGGCGTTGTTGATGAGGTTGGTCATCACTTGTCTAATTCTGCCAGAATCACCAATTAATGATGAAGGCACGGCGTCATCAATGCGGGTAATGATTTCTAAGCCTTTGCTGCCGGCGCTTGAAAACATTAGATTGGCAACGTCTTCGATTAAATCACGAATGTCGAAAACTACATACTCAATGACAATTTTTCGCGCTTCAATTTTGGAGAAATTAAGAATGTCGTTGAGAATTACGAGTAAAGCCTCTGAAGAGCGATAAATCGTGTTTACCTGTTCGAGCTCTTCTCCCTTCAAGGTGCCTGCATCACTTAAAGCCTGACTCATTCCGATTATTCCATTCATCGGTGTGCGCAACTCGTGACTCATGTTGGAAAGAAATTGGCTTTTCGCTACACTGGCTGACTCGGCGGCAACTTTTGATTTAGTTAATTCATTAACGAATGGACTGATTTTGTTGCGGCGGAAAAAGTAAATTAAGATCAAGAACAGCCCAGTAAGCGCGATTGATTGACCAACAGACGTTAGTAATTGAAAGCCTAGGTTTCTAATCATTTGACCTTTATGGAAGCCGACGACGGTGATCAAATTGTAGCCCAGAGTTTTTTGGTAATTGGTAAAATTACATTGACCAATTTTAAATTTTTGTGGCAGAGGAAGATCAATAAGTTCGGCCGGATTGGCGATTATGCTGTCTAGGATGCCAGTAGATTTTAGAGTGTCTTTGTTGAAATTTTCACTCTCCATACTCTCTGATTTGGCGATCAAATCGTAATCAGAATTAACCGTGATGTAGCAGATGTCTTCATCATTAAAAACCCAATTGATTTGGCGCTGAATTACTTCGATTGGAACTTGAGCTATGAAAGTTCCTATTTTTTTGAAGTTGTCGTCATCAAGGCGCATCGCTACTGGTAAAAAGTCGTAAGATGAAATTGGAGTTTCAATATGAGTCATTTTTCCAATTCTGATGCGCCAGGCATCATCCTGCATAACTTGGTGGATATTAAAATATTCCGGCGGATCGAGAGGTTTTTTAAGAATCTTGCCGGTGGCGATTATAATTTTTCCATTCTTGTCAATGAAGCTCATGCGAATCCAAGACGAGACGTTCTTTTGGAAGACGTCAAGACTTGCGGTTTTTTTGGAGAAGCCAGCGATGGCTATAAGATTTTTCTCCTGTTTAAGGGTGAGCAATTTGTCGCCGACGTAGTTTAGGTAATTGTCGACAGCGCTCATCAATGACGAAGCGGCCTTTTCAACTGTAGAGGTTTGAAACCTGATTTGACGATGAAGATTACGCTGAAATTCAGCATAAACCATGAGGCCGTTAAGAATCACCCAGGCCACTACTAACGCCATCAAGATTCGAGAGAAAAGATTGTAAGATCTGGCGAGGTCAAGCTTCTGTTGCCAAGCTCTTCTTTGCAGAAATTTTTGGTGGCGCTTGCGTATTTTGTAGAATTGTTGCGGGTAGGTTGAATCAGTGCGGCTGCGCAATTCTAGTTTTTGGCGATAAAATTTATTGCGGCCAAAAAGAAAAATGGCTACGTAGTAAGAAATTTTCTGTGAGTAGGTAGCTCTTTCTGGCAATTGATTAAATTACGTTTTCTTGTTTTGGGACCTGATGGATTTAAAGAGTGATTTTTGGGCTGTTCGAGCAAAAAGTTTTCAGATTTAAACTCCGCATTAAAGATAAATCAACCAACCCAAATCAAGACATCAATGAAAGAACCGGCTCCATTAGAATCAAAGATAAAAAACGAAGTTTACAGAAATGAAACTGAAGTGAGAAAAATAATTAGCGAGGCTGAGAAAGATGGCTTCGCGCTAAGTAATTATAAATTCGATTATCGCGGCGATGATTTTGTCTATAACGATTATAACCAAAATCCCGATTTGGTGAAGGAGAATAAATTTGGCTATAAGGTATTTTTTACACGGGATGAAGAATTTATCTCGGAGTTTGCTGCCATGAGAACAAATGCTTATCTAGAAGAATTTAAAGATGCTGATCACGGTTTATTTCAAAAATTGCAAAATGGCTTTGATCGCAACGGAAGAATTGTTGTTGTCACCAGCAGCAAGGGGCTTATAGGCGGTGCGCGCCTAATGTTTTCTAAGGAGTGTAATTACATGTCTAATGAGCATCCGGGAACCCAATTTGAATATAGACAGGTAATGAAAAGGTATGGCTTAGATCAGAATCAGAGTGATTTAAATATTGTTGAAGTGGCTAGCGTGGTAGTAAAAAAAGGAGAGAGAAATTTTTCGGCTACCGAATCAATTTTTAGATTTATTGTTGAGGCTTCGATGTCTCGATTATGCTCTTTTATTTTTGGCACAGCTCTAATTGGGGCCTGTAGACTTTATCGTCTTACTTTTGACCAATTAGATCTCTATCTTGAAATAGTGACGAGCTATCCATGGGAGAGAAAAGAGGCTTTTGGTTTCGCCAAAATGTTTCCGATTTATGTCAATCTTCAATCTGCTAACCAAAAGACTTAGATTATGAAAAAACTGCAGAAAATTTTGCTTGTTACTTTTTTTCTTTCCCAATCAGCTTTTGCTGAAACTGAGGCTGAGAAAAAAATTAACCTAGCTTTTGATCCGCAGATTTTTTCACTCTCCAAAAGAAAAGAGCGCGCCTTCGATGCCACTGCAGCTAACTACATTTTGTCTAATGACGACATCAGAAGATCTGGCGCCACCTCAATCCCAGAGGCTCTTCGCATGGTTCCTGGACTTCAGGTAGCAAGAATGGATGGCAACAAATGGGCGATTACAATTCGTGGTTTCGATCGCCAGTTTTCTAACAAACTTTTGGTGATGATTGATGGTCGCGTTGTTTACACGACATTGTTTTCTGGGGTGTTTTGGGATGTGCAAGATTACGCCTTGGAAGACGTTGATCACATTGAAGTAGTGAGAGGCCCGGGCGGAACGATCTGGGGGCCGAATGCGGTAAATGGTGTAATCAACATCATCACTAAAAATGCCGACATTACTCGCGGTGTTTACGTTTCGCAAATTGTCGGCAACCAAGACACTTCAATTACTGAAGCAAGGTTTGGTGCTGCAACCGCAGCGAATGATAGCTACCGTGTTTACGCTAAAAAATCGGTTAGAAATGGGCTAAACAAATCCGGCAATGGTCAGAAAAATGATGATGCAATCAGACGTGATCAAGCTGGGTTTCGTTACGATGTTTCTTCAATCAAAGACAACACAATTTCTGTGCATGGCGACATTTCTCGTGGCATTGCTCAGAATTTTTTTGTCACACTTCCAGACAAGAATGACAAGGATTCACACAATG
>CANNMN010000077.1 GCA_947505885.1 Rickettsiales bacterium | reverse complement strand
TTTAGTTCATCATCCCTGCGAAGGCGGGGATGACAACATTAACCAAGCGACAAAAATGGCACTCAATTGTCCGAAAAAATCGAACAACTGAAATGCAAAATTCATTAAAAAATGGCCGAATTTACTCTCGCAAAAAATTCACAAATCGATAAAAAAGCTGGAAAACTTTTTAAGGCTAAAGAGGGCGCAAAAAATGTGCGCGTTTTTGATGTTTACCGTTACAACCCAGAAGATGCTGAGAAGAAAAATCCTCACATCGACAAGTTCGAAATCGACATGGATGATTGCGGGCCAATGGTTCTTGATGCCCTCATCAAAATTAAATCTGAGCATGATTCTTCAGTAACTTTCCGCCGTTCTTGTCGCGAAGGAATTTGCGGATCTTGCGCAATGAACATCGACGGCACCAATACCCTAGCTTGCATCAAGCCCATCTCTGATTGCAAAAGTGCCGATGTAAAAATTTACCCATTGCCGCACATGCCCGTGATCAAAGATCTTGTGCCTGACATGACCCATTTCTACGAACAATACAAATCAATCAAACCTTGGCTGCAGGCCGAAACGCCAATAAATCCAGGCAAAGAAAGATTACAATCGCCGGAAGATCGCGAAAAATTAGATGGGCTTTACGAATGCATCATGTGCGCTTGCTGCTCAACTTCTTGCCCAAGTTATTGGTGGAATGGCGATAAATATTTAGGACCTGCAACTTTATTGCAGGCGCAAAGATGGATTGTCGATTCACGCGATGAAGCAACGGCAGAGCGTCTTGATGAGCTTGAAGATCCTTTCAAACTTTATCGCTGCCACACGATTATGAATTGCGCCAATACTTGTCCAAAAGGCTTGAATCCGGCCAAAGCAATCGGCGCAATCAAGCAAGCAATCGCCGACAGAAAAGCTTAGTTTTGATGAGTGAAACAATAGAAATCTACACCGACGGCGCCTGCCTTGGAAACCCTGGCAGAGGCGGATGGGGAGCCATTCTGATTTACAAAGAAAATCAGAAAAAAATCAAAGGCGGCGAAAAAGAAACCACCAACAATCGCATGGAATTGCGTGCCGTAATTGAAGCGCTGCGCGTGCTTAAAAAATCTGCAAAAATAAATCTCTACACCGACAGCACTTACGTCAAAGACGGAATTACAAAATGGATCCACGGCTGGAAAAAAAATGGCTGGCGCACCGCCAATCGCAAGCCGGTAAAAAATTCAGACTTGTGGCAAGAACTCGAAACAGAAACTGTTAAACACAAAATCGAGTGGATTTGGGTCAAAGGACATTCAGGAAATCACTACAATGAAATCGTCGACGTGCTAGCGCGAGAAGGTGCAGAGTCTACTTAAACACGTAGCCAAAAAAGTGCGTAACGCACAAAACATCGATTGCCATCACCATAAAAACCGGATCCCAGGCGGTTAAAGATTCTTGGGCTAATAATTTGCGCAGAGCTTTTTTTCCAAACTGGGCGCGCCGCTCTTCTTTCAGTTTCTTTTTTTCTTCTGGGCTAAGTTTTGGTTTCTTCGGAGCGCATTTTTTAATGGCGTAAATGTGCCAAGAAAAATAAAGCACCATCAATAGGGAGAGAAAGATGTCGATGAAGCGAAAGTTGATTATTCTGATCAATTTATTGGCGATTAAAAAAGCGACTAAATATCCGATCAATCCCCACCACCAAATCATATGCGAAACGGTTTCTTCGCCCTTGTTAGCTTTCTTAAAAGATGAATTAATTTTGCTGAAAATTTCTTTCATTGCGAATGTTTATTTTTTGTAACTCACATCTCTTTTTGGACCTTCCCAAGGCGTCTCGAAATCAAAATTACGAAATTCCTGCATAAGTTTGACTGGCTCGTAAACAACCTTCTTTTGTTGTTCGTCGTAACGAACTTCTTTGTAACCGGTAAGTGGAAAATCTTTACGCAAAGGATGACCTTCAAAGCCGTAATCAGTAAGGATGCGACGCAGGTCTGGATGATTCATAAATTCAATTCCATACATGTCGAAAGTCTCGCGCTCGAACCAATTTGCGGTGCTAAAAACTTCACACACAGTCGCAACTTTTTCGCCTTCATTCAATGCAACTTTAACAGTGAGGCGATTGTTCAATTTGTAGCTGAGTAAATTGTAAATCACTTCGAAACGCGGAGATCTAATTCCAAGCAAGTCTGCACCAAAAACATCGAGCAAAGTTTTGAAGGAAAGGTCTTTGTCGTCGCGCAAAAATTTTAGGAAATTTACGATTTCTTTAGCCTCGACGTAAATGATTAGATTGTCGTAAGCGATTGGCTCTGCAACGGTCGCACCAGCAAAATTATTTTTAATGTAGTCGGCTTGTGCTTTTAAATTTTGTTTCATTTTACCTGCTAAATTTCCCGGTTCTTTTGATTTTTCTTTGAAGCAACAAAACTCCGTAAAGCAATGCCTCAGCGGTTGGAGGGCAGCCAGGAACGTAAACATCCACCGGCACAATTCTGTCGCAACCTCTCACAACTGAGTAAGAGTAATGGTAGTAGCCGCCTCCATTGGCGCAGCTTCCCATTGAAATTACGTAACGTGGTTCGGCCATTTGGTCGTAAACTTTACGCAGCGCTGGCGCCATTTTATTGGTGAGCGTTCCCGCCACAATCATAACGTCTGATTGGCGTGGAGACGGGCGAAAAATTAATCCAAAACGGTCGAGATCGTAACGACTTGCCGCCGATTGCATCATTTCAACCGCGCAGCAAGCGAGGCCGAAAGTCATTGGCCAAAGTGAACCGGTGCGCGCCCAATTAACGAGCTCGTCAAGCTTCGCCGTAACGAAACCGCGATTGTTAACGTCGTCAGCAACTTGGTTGAGAATGGAGTCTTGATTTAAAGGACTGAGATTTGAGTTGGTCATTTGAATTTGCTTGGAAATTTGAGACGCACTTTCTACCCGCCAGCCAGCTCTAATGTCAACATCCTGAGGAAGGTTTTAAGAGGAAGGAATTAGCCAAAAAATGTAATTTTGAGCACAGTGCTCAAAATTACATTTTGCCCTGTAAAATCAAGGATTCATGAAATAAAAATCGCTCTAAATGTTTACAAAAAACCCCTCACTTAACTGTAAAAAATTATTTCGAAAATCGAGCAGAGAATTACGAAAAGTATAAATCCCAAGAGGGTCGAAATGCGCCTGCAGATCAGAAAAATTCTCAACTAAAATTTGTTGCAAAATGTCCCAGTGTTAGGCTTTTACTCGAGCGAGAGCGGTTGAACTTTAGCAGAATCTAAACGCAACCCTGCGCGCTCTAGAGAAGGAAGACAAGTTGCCGCAGCTAAAAACTAAGAAGCAAAGTTAAATCTATCTCCACTCAAGCGCTCCACGCTTCCATTCATAAACGAAGCCGGCGGTTAATACGGTTAAAAAAACCATCATTGACCAAAAACCAAAGACGCCGATTTTGCCCAGAGATACAGCCCAAGGAAAAAGGAAAGCCACTTCGAGATCAAAAATAATGAAGAGAATCGCAACGAGATAAAACTGAACTTCGAACTCATTGCGCACTGGCCCCTCGCCTTCAAAACCGCATTCGTAGGGAGAATTTTTCTCAGGATCTGGGCGTAATTTGTTGAGCAAAAACGGAATCAGCAGCACAGCGCAAGAAAGGCCGATTGCGACGATTAAAAATAATAAAATCGGAAAATATTGTGAAGAAACTAAGTCGGAACTCATTGGCTCTTGATTGAATTATAATGGGAGGGAAATTGTACTTAGACAAAATCAATTCAAAAAAAATGAAATCAACAACCGAGACTTACACCGCGATTGTCACACCTTTCAAAAAAAATAAGATCGACGAAAAATCTTTGGAACAAATTGTTAAATTCCAAATCGAAAATGGAATTGATGGAATTGTTCCTTGTGGCACAACTGGCGAATCTCCAACGCTAACTCACGAGGAGCATAATTCTGTAATTGAGAACTGTGTAAAATTTGCTCGTGGAAAAATTCAAGTAATGGCAGGCACCGGATCTAACTCGACGGAAGAAGCGGTGATGATGACAAAGCACGCAAAAAAAATTGGCGCTGATTCATGCTTAATCGTTGCGCCTTACTACAATAAACCAATTCCTGAAGGCGTATTTCAACATTTCAAAGCGCTAGATAAAATTGGCATTCCGCTTTACATCTACAATATTCCTGGCCGGGCGGTGATTAATATTTCTGACGAAAATTTAGCACGAATTTCTGAATTAAAAAATGTCGTCGGCATTAAAGATGCAACCGGAGATCTCGCTCGCGTCGCCTCTTTACGCCTCTTAATCAAGAAAAAATTTTCTTACCTTTCTGGTGAAGATGCGACAGTTGTGGGCTTCAATGCAATGGGTGGAAATGGCGTAATTTCGGTTACTGCCAACATCGCGCCAAAAATGGTTTCTGACCTACAAAAAGCGACAATGCGCGGTGATTACAAAACTGCACTTGCTCTTCAAGATAAACTAACCGCACTGCATGCCGCGATGTTTTGCGAGACCAACCCAATTCCAATAAAATACGCAGCAAGTCTAATTGGATTGTGCAGTGCAGAAGTTCGTCTTCCGCTAACTGCACCTTCAATCGCGGCGCAAACAAGAATAAAAAACGAGATGAAAAAACTCGGACTGATTAAAAAATAAATAACTAAACTTTTACAATCTCTGCCTTCGCGGAAATAACGCGAAAAGAATAAAATTAACAAACATGCTAAAACTTCTGATGAACTCCGGCCCTTGGGGCCCATGGAGCGGTGCTGGTAATCAAAAACCTAACAACTCTAAACCTAACGGCTCTGAAAATAATTCTGGCGGGAATTCTAGCGGAGAAAAAAAATCTCCTCCACCAAGAGATCCAAGAGGAAATCCGCAAGATGATTTTGAAGATTTTTTCAAAAAAAATTTCGAGCGCATGAAAAAATTTTTCGACTCAGCGCAAAATGGTAAATCACCAAAATCCCTAGTTGGACTTATTATTCTTGGCATCTCATTTCTTTGGCTCTCACTTGGTCTTTACCAAGTTGATACTGATGAAAATGCTGTTCTGCTCTACTTCGGTAAGTTTTACAAAGTTGCAACACCTGGGCTAAATTATCATATTCCCTACCCTTTCGGCCAAGTGATTAAGAAAAGCGTTACCTCGGTTAACACTGAAGAATTTGGTTTTTCTTCGAGCAAAAAAAAATCAGATAACCGCGATTTTAACGCCGAAAGTTTAATGCTCACTGGCGATGAAAATATCGTCGACATTGAATTCCAAGTGCAGTGGCAAATTTCCGACATCAAAGATTTCACCTTCAATATCGTCGAACCAAATCAAAGTATTCGCAAATCTACTGAAAGCGCGATGCGTGAAATCATTGCTCGCACACCAATTGCTAGCGCTCTCTCGGACGGTAAAAGTAAAATCGAGCAAGAGACAAAAATTCTGCTCCAAGAAATTCTTGATGCTTACGGCGCGGGAATTCGCGTGGTGTTAGTTCAGCTGCGTCGTGTTGATCCGCCTGCACAAGTAATTGATGCTTTCCGCGATGTTCAAACTGCTAAAGCCGACAAGGAAAAAGAAATCAACCAAGCGCAATCTTACTCTAACGACATCATTCCGCGTGCGCGTGGCGAATCTGCTCAAGCAAAAGAACAAGCGGAGGCTTACGAAAAAGAAGTAGTCGCTAACGCTCAGGGTGAAGCGGGAAGATTTAACGCCGTCTACAATCAATATTCGAAGGCCAAACAGGTGACTAAAAAACGCATCTATCTTGAAACAATGGAAAAAATTTACCGCGATATGGATAAGGTTTTCATCGACAAGAGCGCCTCAAAATCTGGTGTTGTGCCTTACTTCCCACTGAACGAAATCAAGCAACAACCAAAAAAGGAGTAATGTGAGCCAGCTTTCTTTTAGACATCTTCTTGATTCCCACCAAATCAAAGAAAGCGACATTGAAAAACTTTTTGCTCTCGCTGACAAATATTACGTCAGACCACAACAAGACTGCCCAAACACCATTCTTGCAACTTTATTTTTTGAGCCAAGCACGCGCACACGTTTCTCTTTTGAATCAGCAATGCACAGGCTTGGCGGCAGAATTATTTCGCTCGAAGACGGTCAAACTTCTTCGGTAGCAAAGGGCGAAAGCCTTGCCGACACTGGTCGCATCATGAGTAATTACGCCGACGTAATTGTGATGCGTCACCCCAAAATTGGCTCGGCGGAAGAGTTGGCGAAATATGCAACAGTGCCGGTGATTAATGCGGGAGATGGCTCAAATCAACATCCAACACAATCTCTCGTCGACCTTTAC
>CANNMN010000076.1 GCA_947505885.1 Rickettsiales bacterium | reverse complement strand
TTTTGACTCGGCACAACCAAAAAGTTCTGATCAGTTTTAAGAGAGGCGCGAGTTTTGCCATGTAAGCCCAGCGATTTATTGAGTGAAGCCGCCAGAGCTTAATATCCCCACATATTTTCTTTGAGGTGCTTAGTTATAAATTCTTGATGGAGCTTCAGATCGTCTTTGGATGTGTGAAAATCGCGCTTTGGCAGGATATTTTTATTTTCAGAGGCGTCGACATTCGCGATAATTTTTGCCACTTCTTTTTGTGCCGCGCCAAAGCCAAAGCCGGTTTGTGCACCACCCATCAACTCAATGTAAACTTCGCAGAGTAGCTCGGTATCCAGCAACGCGCCGTGCTTTGTTCTTTTGGTTAGATCGACATTAAACCTGCGGCAGAGAGCATCGAGCGAAGCGGGAGATCCGGGAAATTTTTGGCGCGCGATTGTGAGTGAGTCGATCACGTTTTTCATATTGAGCTCGGGCAGGCCAATAATTTTTAATTCGTAATTAATAAATTTAGTGTCGAAAGCGGCGTTGTGAATAACAATTTTTGTATCCTTAACGAAGTCTAAAAACTTGTTGGCGATGTGATCAAAAATTGGTTTGTCGCGTAAAAATTCACTGGAGATTCCGTGAATTTTGAAAGCCTCTTGAGGCATGTCGCGCCTAGGATTGACGTAGCTGTGAAAAAAATTTCCAGTGCGAACTTTATTCACCAATTCGATTGCTGCAATTTCAACAATGCGATGCCCGCTGCGTGGATCGAGGCCGGTGGTTTCAATGTCGAGACAGAGTTCGCGCATTTTAGTTTCCGAGGTTGTGAGTTGATTTTGGCTGGCAGAAAGAACGCGATGATTCTGATTTTACAAAACTCACGACTTCTTGAACTGTTTCGCTTGAGAATTCTTTAGAAATTTCTTCAACGCGCGCAGAAAAACTTTTTTCACTTTCAGCGAAGGCTTGTTTGAAGAAGTTGCGCAGTGAATGAATTTCTTCTCGAGAGATACCGCGACGTTTCATTCCAATTAGATTCAAGCCAGCGAGAGAGGCGCGTTCACCCATTACTAAGCCATTTGGAATGACATCATGCTCAACACCGGACATGCCGCCAATCATGGCTCCAGCGCCAACACGAACGAATTGATGTAGCGCAGAAAGTCCGCCAATTACGACGTAATCACCAAGCTCAACATGTCCCGCGAGCGTGGCATTATTAGCGAGAATGACATGATTTCCTACTATGCAATCATGAGCGATGTGTGCACCAACCATCAACAAACAATTATTGCCAATTTTAGTTAGCATTGCGCCATCTCGGGTGCCGATATGAATCGTCACATATTCGCGAATGCTGTTATTATCGCCGATTACGACTTTTGATTTTTCGCTTCTGAACTTAAGATCTTGTGGCGCAAGGCCGATTGTAGCGAAAGGAAAAATCATATTATTTTTGCCGATCGTTGTGTCGCCCTCGATTACAACGTGCGATTTAATAGTGGTGCCGTCGCCAATTTTTACCTCGTCGCCAATGATTGAAAATGCTCCAATTTCAACATTATCGCCGAGCTGCGCTTTATTGCTGACTAGTGCGGTTGGATGAATTTTTGCCGTCATTATTTTTTCTCCTTATCGACAATCATTGCCGAAAGTTGCGCTTCAGAAACTTTTTGTCCGTCGACGATAGCCACAGCAGAAAGTTTCCAGACTGGGCCGCGGCTTTGTACGACCTCAACATGCAATTCTAAAACATCGCCAGGAATTACTGGTTTCCTAAACTTAGCTCCATCGATCGACATAAAATAAACTAGTTTTTCTTCTGGTTTAAAGCCAGGAGCAGAAGTTACCATCAATGCTCCGGCTTGCGCCATCGCCTCAATGATTAGAACGCCAGGCATTATTGGATGATCAGGGAAATGTCCAAGAAAGTGCGGCTCGTTGAAGGTTACATTTTTGATCGCGACGATTTTTTTGCCGAGCTCAAGTTCAATAACTTTATCCACGAGTAAAAATGGGTAGCGGTGCGGCAAAGATTTAAGAATCTGTTCGATGCCGATGATTGATTGTTTGCTCATGTTTTGAATAATTTGAGTTGAAGAATTTATTGTTTAGCTTTGCCTTAAAAGGCCGCGCTGGTTTCTACTAGAAGAATTTTTATAACTTTAAATTAACCTGATTGCTTCATCATTGCTGATTTATCATCGGCTTTGGTCATAAAATTTAGAGTTTGAAATTATTCCGAAATTATATGGCTGTAACTTTGATTGAGCAGATTTTTACGAGCAAATTTTTTTAAATGAGAGTCAAAATTTTTATTTTTCTGCTTTGTTTCTCGGTAAAAGCCGCTGAAGCAAAAATCACAATTTTTGCCTGCGAGCCTGAATGGGCTAGTTTGGCGCACGAGATTGTTGGAAATAAAGCTCAGATTGTGACGGGCACCTCGCCTATGGAAAATGCGGCGAATGTGCGAGTTAGCAATGGATTACTTAAGGCGATCCGCAGCGCCGACATGGTCTTTTGCTCTGGCGGCGGACTCGAAGCGAAGTGGCTGACAAGAGCAATTAATGAAAGTGACAACGTTGCAGCGCGCACAAATCCAGAGGCATTATTTATGATTTCTGGAGACGTGTCTAAAGGTGAAAAAGTTTTGCCTAGAGCTCATCTAAATCCCTACAACATTGGACTAGTTGCCGCTGAATTTACGCGGCGGGTTAAGTTACTCGATGCGATTAATTCTAGTTTTTACCAAAGCTCTTACGAAAAATTTTCTGTAAAATGGCAAAGCTCAATTAAAATTTGGGAGAAGGCGGCCGAGCCCTTGAAAGGTATGAGGGTTGTTATCAGCGACGATTCTTGGCTGGATTTAACGCAGTGGTTAGGCTTAAAAATTGCGGCAAAAATTGAAGCCAAAAAAAGTTTTATAAAAAACAATCAAAGTCTAAACGAGATTGTTGTGGAGCTAAAAAATAATCCGGCTAAGGCGATAATTTTTGCTAATTATGAAGATAAAAAAGCAATTTTTTGGTTGAGTGAAAAAACAAAAACTCGAGTGATTCTTTTGCCCTTCACAGTCGGCGGCGCCGCTAATTCTTCTGATCTTTTTTCGCTTTTTGCGACAACGATTAATCTACTTCTTGTTGATTGCTCCAAGTCCCTTTGTCCAAAGCTTGCGATTGCGCCAGCTAAAAAATACTAGCAAGATGCAGTAGATTGCGTTCCAAGCGGCCATGGAAAGTTCTAAAAAAGAAATTTGTGGCTCATCGCAACGCACGGATTTTGTCTTGAGAAGTTCTGTTTTTAGATCTTCAACACTTCTTACTGTATTCAAGCTTGAAGATGACTCGCACACTGTTGGTCCTTCGATAAATTTTTGTTCAACCGCAACATGGTAAAGCGAAATTCCGATGTTAATTGTGAGCAAAACAATGCAACAAAACGCAACAACTTTGACGAATTTATCCGAACTGAATAATGCCAGCCCAACAGCCGACAAGGCGATGATGGCGAAGAAAGGTAGGCGCTGGTAAAGGCACAAAATACAAGGCTGATAATCAAATACGAATTGCAAAACGTAAGCAAAGACTAGGGCAAAAGTTGAAGCGAGCAGTAGAATTACCAATCCGCCTTTTTTCATTTTTTTCTGAGAAATTTTTTAGCTAAATCTTTGCGAAGCTCAACCGCAGGCTGATCAAATGGATTGATGCCCTTTGTGTAAGCGATTAAAATTGTTTCGAGGAACATCTGCATCATCAATCCGCCAAGAACTTCCTCATCAAGTTTGGTGATTGCAAAGATTCGAATTGGTAATTTTTTTTGTTCTAAAACTGCGATCGTGGTTTCTTGTTCGATCACCACAATATCACTTAATTTTTTGCCGCCGAATAATGTTTTGCAGCCGCTCAAATCTTTAATCGTAAAGTCCTTTTGTTGTTTTTGCGTGGTGATGAAGGTAAAAAATTTATCTTTCGGGCCGTCGAGATAAAGCTGCAACTGACTGTGTTGATCTACCGTCCCCATTGAGTTTATTGGAGTTGAGCCAAAGTTATTTTTACCGAGAGATTCCGCCCAAAGTTGTCGATACCAGTCAGTGAAGTTTTTCAGACGATCGATATAAGGCATCACGACATTGCTGGCGAATCCCTTCTCAAAAGCGGTGAGTTGAATCGCGCAAGAATTGGTGATTGAGTCGCCGCTCAAAAATTCTTGCATAACTTTTTTTGCGCCGCCGCGAATTTTTTTAGCATCAAGTCCAACGAGCAAGGCGGGCAATAATCCAACGATTGAGAAACAAGAATATCTACCACCAATTTTGTTGGAATGGGCAGTAATTTCTGCGCCGATTTTTTTAGCGATTTTTGCGAGAGAATTTTCTTCTGATTCGGTAACGAACAAAAATTGTTTCGCAAAATTTTTAATTTTTTGGCTCTGCAATTCATCCAGAATTATCAAGGTCTGGCAGATGGTTTCAATAGTTTCGCCAGATTTGCTGATTACTAAAAAAAATGTGTTTTTAAAATCAAGATTTGTTAGGCAATCTTGCAGAGTTGCTGGGTCGATTGATTCAAGAAACTCTACTTTTTGCTGTGACTTTAGCGCGCTTAAAGTTTTACCGCCAAGGCTTGATCCGCCTACTCCAAGAACGAGAATTTTTTTGTGAACAGAGATTTTTTTCGCGAATTTTTCTAATTCTTTTAAATCGCGATTTGAAGAGATGATGTCGATCGCCGCAAGTTCTGAATCTCTGATTTTATTGCGCAAAATATCGGCAGACTTTTTACAAAGAGCAAAAATTTTTTTGTCTGAAGAAGTGTTTTTGAAATGCTGCGAGAAGAGGGTGTGAGGCATTCAGAGCTTAATATTCTTGGAGGCCGGGGCCAGAATCGAACTGGCCATCAAGGCTTTGCAGGCCCTTGCATTACCACTTTGCTACCCGGCCAAGAAATAGGGTTAACACAAATTTTGTGTAGACCCTGGATCTATTCTAAAACTATACTTTGAATTTCCTCAATCGAAAAATCCTGTAAATTTCCACGAAAGCGCCAAATGACAATTCCATCTTCGTTAACAATCCAAGTTTCGGGAATTGCTTGAATCAAAGATTCCTTGCCCAAAGAGCCCTTTGCGTCATTGGCAACTTTTTTGAATGGATTGCCATGTTGTTGTAAATAATTTTGCGTGTTGCTGGAAATGTCGTGCCACGCCACGCCATACATATCAACGATTCCTGACTTTTTTAGGCGTAGTAAAATTTCATGTTCGGCGCGACAAGTTGTGCACCAAGAGGCAAAGAAGTTTATAAGAGAATATTTTTTTCCACGAAAATCTTTTTTAGAAAATTCCTCTTCGTCGTGATTTAAATTTGGCAAAGAAAAATCTGGTAAAGCAATTTCAGATTTGACGAAATGTATGCCAAATTCTTCATTATTTTCAGATGTTTTAACATCTTGTTGCTTGTTTAGATTGTAGGTTGAAACGGCTATCAACCCAAGTAAAAAAATTAGAATTAAAAAAGGTAAAAATCGATTCATGAAATTTAATTTTCAGTTACTTAAAAGTGACGGCAAAGCGCGGCGCGGCGAAATTAGTTGTGCACATGGAAAAATTCAAACCCCAGCTTTTATGCCGGTTGGAACTGTGGCAACAGTGAAGGCCCTGAAAGCAAGCGACGTTAAAAAATCCGGAGCTGAAATTCTTTTGGGCAATGTTTACCACTTAATGTTGCGCCCAGGATCTGAATTGATCGAAAGACTCGGTGGCTTGCATAAATTTATGGGATGGAGCGGCCCCATTCTTACTGATTCTGGCGGATTTCAAGTGATGTCGCTTTCAAAAATCAGAAAAATTTCTGACGACGGCGTTGAATTTTCTTCGCACATCGATGGTACAAAATTTTTTGTAACACCAGAGCGTTCGATTGAAATTCAACATCAACTTGGCAGCGACATAACCATGATTTTTGATGAATGTGTTCAATTTCCAGCAACTCACAAACAAGCGAGAGAAGCAATGGAGCGTTCAAATCTCTGGGCTCAACGCTCGAAAGATGCCTTTCAGAAGCGCGAAGGTTATGGAATTTTTGGAATAATGCAGGGCTCAACTTTCAAAGATTTGCGCGAAATATCGGCAAAAAAATTAGTCGAAATCGGTTTCGACGGCTATGCAATCGGCGGCTTGGCTGTGGGCGAAGGACAAGATGAAATGTTCGCAACTCTCGATTACGCCGCAGATTTTATTCCCACAGAAAAGCCGCGCTATCTTATGGGAGTAGGAAAACCATCCGATATCGTTGGCGCAGTTGCGCGCGGAGTCGACATGTTTGATTGTGTAATTCCAACTCGCTCTGGCCGCACC
>CANNMN010000075.1 GCA_947505885.1 Rickettsiales bacterium | reverse complement strand
CACAAAGGTTCATTACCTCGATTTTTCACAAAAAGAAAATTTCACTTCATCAAAAAAACTTGAAGAAGTTTCAGAAAATTCGGCTCTTACAACGGTTAAGAAAGAAATTTTTACTCTTAAGCCATCAATTCCGGTTTATTTCATCAGGCCAGCTGCTATAAAGCGCGCGGCACAGTTCTTTTTACAAAATTTTCAATCTCTGAGCAATAAAAGTGACGTGCTTTACTCGGTGAAGAGCAATCCTGATGTTGTGGTTTTGCGCCATTTATTTGATTCGGGAATTAGACATTTTGACGTTGCTTCTCTTGTTGAAATCAAGCTTATCCGCGAGCTTTTCGATAAAGAGGCCAAGATGTATTTTATGCATCCGGTCAAGTCGCGCGAGTCGATTTTTGAAGCTTATTACAACTTTGGAATCCGCGATTTCTCTCTCGATTCTTTCGATGAATTGAAGAAGATTCTGGAAGTTACAAATAACGCCCGCGACCTTGGTTTACATGTGCGCTTGGCTATTCCAAATTCTCATTCAGCGATCGATCTTTCGCGCAAATTTGGCATTCTTCCTTCCAAGGCAATCGCCCTAGTTCGCAAAGCAAGAATGGCGGCAAAAAACCTTGGAATTTGTTTCCATGTCGGCTCTCAATGCATGGATCCTGCGCAATATCGTACTGCACTTACGATCACCAAAGATTTGCTCGAAAAATCTAAAGTGAAGCTGGATGTTTTGGATATTGGTGGCGGCTTTCCTTCATCTTACCCCGGCATGACTCCGCCAAATCTGCAAAGCTATTTCGACGAAATTTTTGATTCGATTGCTCAACTTAATCTTGATCCTTCTTGTCGTCTCTGGTGCGAGCCGGGTCGTGCTTTGGTTGCAGAAGCTGGATCACTTCTTGTTCGAGTTGAGGGCAGAAAAGATAACATGCTTTTTTTAAATGATGGAACTTATGGCGGCTTGTTTGATGCTGGTGTGCCGGGCTTTATTTACCCGACTAACTGCTTTCGCATTAAGGGCAAAACTGATCTTTCTGAGAATAAAGCGCCTTTCGGATTTTATGGCCCAACCTGCGATTCTCTTGATGTGATGAAGGGCCCGTTCCAACTCCCAGAAAATATTTCTGAAGGCGATTACATCGAGATCGGTCAGCTTGGTGCTTACTCACGTAGCATTAGAACCGAGTTCAATGGCTTTGATAAAAATCTTCAAATTGAAGTTTCTGATGCGCCATTGGTTTCGATGTATTTGGAAGGCAAAGAACAAAAAGAAGAAAAAGAAATCTCGATCTAAAATCCTGGATCCCCTCTTGCGTGGGGATGACAGCCTTAAGTAACAACCTTAATTTAAAAAAAATGGTTACGAAAAAAGAGCTTCTAAAGCGCCCAGTAAAACATATCGACATCACCTCTTTTGATGCGCGCCCGATCATTGACCAGATGGATCACATGTCATTCACTTCACGCGATTTGGCGAGAGCGACTGAAATTTTTAACATGATGCTGAAGGACAAAAAATGTTCTAACATCCTCACTTTAGCCGGCTCAACTTCTGCTGGCGGTTGCATGAAAGTTTATGCCGACATGATTAAATTCGGCATGATCGATGCAATTGTTGCTACTGGCGCTTCAATCGTCGACATGGATTTCTTTGAAGCTCTTGGATTCAAACATTACCAAGGCACGCCTTTCGTCGATGACCAATTCCTTCGCAAAAATTACATCGACAGAATTTATGACACTTACATCGACGAGAAAGATTTACAAAATTGTGACAACGTAATTTTCAAAATCGCCAACACTCTCGAGGCTCGTCCTTACTCATCTCGTGAGTTCATTTGGGAAATGGGGAAATATCTAAAAAAACATTCTAAGAAAAAAGAATCGCTGATCGAGCTTTGTTACGATCACAATGTGCCGATTTTCTGTCCGGCTTTCACCGACTCTTCTGCCGGTTTCGGACTTGTTCTTCATCAAGTGAAAAATCCTAAGAAGCACATGACAATTGACTCAATTGCTGACTTCAGAGAATTGACCGATATCAAAATCAAAGCTGGAACAACTGGTCTTCTAATGGTTGGCGGCGGCGTTCCAAAGAACTTTGTTCAAGACACAGTTGTTTGTGCTGAAATCCTCGGCGTTGAAGCTGAAATGCATAAATACGCAGTGCAGATCACAGTTGCCGATTCACGCGATGGCGCTTGCTCATCTTCGACTTTGAAAGAAGCCTGCTCTTGGGGCAAGGTTGACACTACTTACGAACAAATGGTTTTTGCGGAAGCGACTTCAGTAATACCGCTTTTAGCTTCTGATGCTTACCACCGCGGATTCTGGAAAAAACGCACAAGAAGAAATTTTGCCAAGCTGTTCAAATAGCTAATTAAAAACCCTTGCTGGTTGAGCGGAGTCGAAACCTGGCGAATAAAACTCCAGAGGTTTCGACTCCGCTCAACCAGCAAGGGTTTTTAAGGCGAGGATTTTTTACCCCATCTTTACCAAATCTCTTTTGATTTCCCCTTTGATTTCCTCGCGGTGAGAGAATTTTTGTTGGTCGCTGGCGAGAAATTTTTGCAGAAAAAACCCACTGAGATGTAAGCCTTCAAGCAGATGTTTATCATTAAATTCACTCGCATCTTCGACCAAAAAACTCGGTAATTTTAGTAATTTATTTTCATGGGAAGTGGCCACAGAAATTGAAACTGCGTGCGCAGATTTTGGCGAAACGTAGGCTAGATTCGTTGTTGAGTTAGTGACCACACAAGAAGACAAGTCAATTCCATATCCAAGCTCCTTCAACATCTCTAATTCAAGCCTGATGTAATCAGCCACGATGTCTCTTTTTTCGCTAGTTTCGGCGGAGATTTTTTGCATGAAGGCAAGCAGTTGAGCAAAAAAATCGGAATGATTCTCGCGTTCAAGAAACAGGCTATCGAGCATTGAAAATAGTGATCTGACGCAATTAAGACGAAAATGATCAAACATGATTCTCGAGCAAAAGGAGCTTATTGGATTGACCGAAAAGAAGCTGCCTAAATTGTCTTCAAGGCGCGAACGAAATTCAAAAGAAACCAAATTTCCAACTTGATAAATTGCATTAGTTTTTTTTGATTTTGCGCCACGAACGAAGCTGCGATAAATGCCGTGATCGCGCGAAAAGATTTTTACGATCAACGAGTTTTCGCCGTATTTTTTGGTGCTGATGATGATTCCTTCGTCAGTGAATTTCATTTCTGTAGAAAATTTAATGCTGTCGCAGAGTCAGTAAATACGTGCTTTCCTGGCAATTGATTACGAAACCAAGTTAACTGTCTCTTGGCGTAATTGCGAGTTTTTTGCGTGGCGATTTCGATCATTTTTTCACGCGTAATTTCGCCGCTGAGGAAATTTTTTATTTCGCGAAAGCCAAGAGTTTTAGTAACTGAACAATCATCATCAACGACAAGATTTTTTACTTCGTCGATTGCTCCTTGCTCAAGCATTTCAACAAAACGTGAGTTACAATTTTGGTAAAGTTTTTCACGATCGGGGTTGAGATTGATGTGCAAAAAATCCTCGAGAAAAGGAGTTCTTCTCGCCTCTTTCTGCCAAGTAGAAATGGATTTGCCAGTCTGCATAAAAACCTCGGCAGCTCTGATTAGGCGCTGCTTGTCGATTATTTTATCCTCGCCAAATTTTTGACGAAATTCTTCTTGGCCAATTTTTTCGTAAAGCTCGCGCGCTGCTTTTTTTACCTCTTCTGAAATCGTCGGCATTTCCGAAATTCCTTCGACTAATTTTGAAATATACATCCCGCTGCCACCGACAATTACTGGCAATTTTTTCTCTGACTTAACTTGTTCGATCCTTGCCATAACTAGCTTCAACCAGTCCATCACCGAAGAATTTTCCTGCGCCTTAAAATGCGAATAAAGAAAATGCGGCGTGATTTTTTTCTCAGCTTCGCTGGGCTGAGAAGATAAAATTGGCAAGCCTTCATAAAGCTGCAAAGAGTCAGCATTAATAATCGCGATGTCTTTGCGCCCAGCCAAATCGAAGGCCAAACGCGATTTGCCCGAAGCGGTCGGGCCAGAAATTATTAAGCAATTGCAGCTCGTCATTTAGTTTTTTTCTGAGTTGAAATGGAGTTCGAGGTAACTATCTAGCGGCAGATTACGAATAACAACAAATCCCAAAATATGTCCAACGAACAGCAATTTAATTTCGACGTCGAAGTCGGAAAAATTTTAAATTTAATGATTAACTCGCTCTACACCAATAAGGATGTAGCCTTGCGGGAGCTGGTCTCAAATGCATCGGATGCTTGCGATAAATTACGCTACCTCGCGGCGCAAAATCCGGATTTGTTGCAGGATGAATTGAAGATTTCGCTCACCACCAACAAAGCAAAAAAATTGTTGATCATCCAAGATAATGGCCTCGGCATGAATCGTGAAGAATTGATCCAGAACCTTGGCACCATTGCGCGCTCGGGCACTGAGAATTTTGTGAAATCACTTACCGGAGACAAGCAAAAAGACGTACAATTAATCGGCCAATTCGGTGTTGGATTTTATTCGAGTTTCATGATCGCCGACAAAGTTGAAGTACTTTCGCGTAAGTTTGATGAGGAAAAAACTTTTAAGTGGGAATCGGATGGAAGCTCTAATTTCAAGATCTCGGAGAGCGAAGAAAACTTAAATCGTGGCACAAAAATTACTCTGCATTTGAAAGAAGATGCTTCGGATTTTTGCGATCGTTTTCACATCAAACATGTGATTCAAACCTACTCCGATCACATCAATTTTAAGATCGAATTCATTCCAGAAAATTTGGAAGCGGGCGCAAAAATTGAAGCGCTAAATGCTGCTTCAGCCTTGTGGGTAAAGGATAAAAGCGAAATCACCGCGGAGCAGTATCAAAGTTTTTTCAAACATATTTCTCACTTGCCGGGCGAGCCATTCATGGTGATTCACAACAAGGCGGAGGGATTAGTGAGCTACACGAATTTACTTTTCGTGCCAGCAACCAAGCCATTCGACCTCTTTCATCCCGATCGCAAAACTTCGGTAAAACTTTACGTAAAAAAAGTTTTTATATCGGAAGAATTAAATTTGGTTCCCTCTTGCCTTCGCTTTCTGCGAGGTCTCGTCGACTCTGATGATTTGCCGCTCAACATTAGTCGGGAGAATTTGCAGCACAGTTTGGTGCTCGATAAAATTAGAAAATCGCTGGTCAATAAAGTGCTTTCCGAACTGAAGAAAAAAGCCTCGGAGAGTTTGGATGAATACCTTAAATTCTGGAATAATTTCGGCGCAGTTTTGAAAGAAGGTCTGTGCGAATCGTCAGAATTTCGTGAGAAAATTTTCGAGATTTGTCTTTTTAATTCTTCGAAATCTCCGGATAAATTAATATCCCTCGCAGAGTATTTAGACCGCGCCAAACCTGGGCAGGACAAGATTTATTTCTTAACCGGAGAAACTGTCGACAAGATAAAATCTTCGCCGCAGCTCGAAGTTTTTTCGCAGAAAGATGTCGAAGTTTTATTTTTAATTGACGCGGTGGATGAATTTTGGGTGACCGTTGTAATGCCCTACAAAGCGGGTAATTCTCAGTGGGAATTTCAATCAATTAATCGTCACGATGTTGATTTAGGTGCTGTTGAAAAAACTGAAAAAACCGAAGAAATAAAAGATGTCACCAATAGTGGATTTGAAGGCCTAATCAACTTTATCAAAGAAACTCTCGGCGATAAAATTAAGGATGCGCGCATCTCAAAAAAATTAACTAATTCTCCTGTTTGTCTCGCTGTTAACGCGGGTTCGATGGATATTCGTCTCGAAAGATTTTTACTCGAACAAAAACAAATTCAGTCAGGCACTTCAAAAATTTTCGAGATCAATCCGGCGAATAAAATCATCAAAGATTTGAACGAAAATTATTCCGACGAGATCAAAAAAATTGCAGTGCAAGACAAGATCGAAACTTTATTCGACCTCGCTTGCATCATCGAAGACGAACCAATCAAAGACGCGAAAGATTTTTCCAGAAGGCTGCAAGACTTGATGAGTAACTAATTAGCTGATGAATTAATCCTCGATTTTTCCGAGTCATCCCTGCGAAAGTGGGGATGACGCGACAAGAAAGAAAAAAACGAAATAAAATATGAAACTAAAACATCTGGCCCTCTTACTGGTTCTAAGCTCATGCTCAACTACCATTAAAAATTTTGACGAGTATCAAAAACAATTTTTGAGTAAAAGTAAGTTCATGCCGAACAAAGAAAATCTCGACGGCAAAACGCAAAAGATCGTAGTTTTTGCACTAGAGCAAAATAACAACGAGATCGCAACTCAGTCTGGGCTTGGTGATTCACTCGCTAATAATGTCGAAAATCTTTTGAGCAAAAATCGTCTCGGCGAAATTGTTGACCGCAAAGCTGCGGAAAAATTACAGAAGGAAATCGCTCTCGCCGAAATGAAAAAGACGGGATCCTACAAGGGCCCAAT
>CANNMN010000074.1 GCA_947505885.1 Rickettsiales bacterium | reverse complement strand
ATCCAAGCAGATCAACGGGGTTTATTTTTTTTTGAAAGAGTAGGCAGAAAAATGCGGATAAGCAGATTGCTGGAGCAAATGGAAAGGTTGAGTCTTTTTTGAATTTTTGCCAGAGTCCACCAAACAAAACTCCGAAGACTCCGCTGAGTAACATGAAGGTAAGAATATTTTTTGTACCAAGCATTAATCCGGCGACGAAAAAGAATTTAATGTCGTCAATTCCGAGTGCGTCAACTCCGGCGGCGAAATGAAAAAATGTCCAGAGCGCAATTCCTAATCCTAGAAAAAGAAAAGCGTCTGGAATATTGGCCAATACCGCTCCTGTGCCGCCTTGCATAATTAGAGAAATTGTCGCGAGTATTGCTAAAAAATACTGAGTTGAATCGGGAATAAAATATTCTTCGAGATCAACAACAACCATCACAATCATCGTGCCGGCAATCGCAAAGTAGAGAAAAGTTTTGGCGTCAAGATTTTGTCCGAGCGCGAAAAAAATTAGCAAAAAGGAAAGTAAAAAAACTAATTCAATTAGCGGATAACGCAGAGAAATTTTGGCATGACAACTGCTGCATTTGCCGCGCTGAAAGAGCCAAGAAAAAATCGGGATCAAATTCCAGGCCTTAAGAATATAGCCACAACTCAAACATTTAGAGCGCGTAAAACCAATCGGCTGCTTGTGCGCCAAACGATAACTAACAAGAGTTCCAAAGCTGCCAAATATTAATCCAAGGATGATCACGAAAAAAATTTGCATTTCGTGACTTAGTTGAGAGAGAATTTGCATGGGGAAAATTTTTTAGCTGATCAATGAAATTCTGGATAAAACTAACACTAATTTTTGCACTGACTTTCTCTTTTGCTTGCGGCCAGAGAAAAGCTGCTCTGATCGTGAATCACAGTAAAATCACCTACGGCAAAAATAACAAAGACAACAAAGAAAAATATCGCGATTTAGCGCAAAAAAACGTGACGGAGAAATCTATACAAAGTCGCGAACCAGGTCAAAAAATTATCGTTGCCGCCGGTGACACTCTTCACTCTCTAGCTAGAAAATATCAGATTTCTGTTCGTGACTTGATTACACAAAACAACTTAGGCACATCTTACATAATTAAGCCGGGAGACCTTTTATCTATTCCTTCGGCGACCTATCATGAAGTTGCTGCAGGAGATACTCTTTACTCAATTTCGCGACTTTACGGAATGAAATTAAACCAACTGGTTGAGATGAATAGCTTGCAAGAGCCTTACTCGGTCAAGCTCGGAGAAAAAATTAAGATTTCTAAAAATTCTGCTGACTCAGTTCAAACTGCGCAAAAAACCGAAGTAAAAAAACCTGAATTAGCTGCGGGAAATCCAGGATTCGTTGAACGCACGCTCGATAAATTAAATCACTTCTCTTGGCCAATACGCGGGCAAGTAGTTTCAAAATTCGGGCCAAAAACTGGGGGCCTCTACAATGACGGAATCAATATTAAGGCCAAGGAAGGTGCGGATGTAAAAGCGGCTGAAGAAGGAACCGTGGCTTATGTTGGCAACGAGTTGAAGGGCTATGGAAATCTTGTGATTATCAAACATTCTGGTGGCTGGATCACTGCTTATTCACACTTAAAAAACTGGACAGTGAAGCGTGGTGAAAAAGTTGCGAAAGGCGGAAAAATCGGCTTAGTTGGCTCAACTGGAAATGTTGATTCTCCACAACTTTATTTCGGCTTGCGGAAGGGAAGAGACGCGGTGAATCCTGAAAATTATTTGAAGTAGTTTATCGGTCGAGTGAAGTCGAGACCAGCAAATAAATCTACTCGATTAACAGCGTAAAGAATTCACTCGTAACGCAAAATCTCCGCTGGATTAGATTTGCTCGCGCGGTAGGCCGGATAAAGAGTGGCTAAAAAAGAAATCACTAAAGCCATACCAACAATCAACACAACATCGGAAACAAAAACTTTTGCCGGCAAGGTTGAGAGAAAATAAACCATCGGATTGAAAAGTGAGATATTGGCCATCGACTCAAGCCACATCTTAATCGAATTAATGTTATTCGAAAATAATACGCCGATTAAGAAGCCTAAAAAAGTTCCAACAAATCCGATCGAAGAGCCACAAATCAGAAAAATTCTCATCACTGAAAATTTGCTCATGCCAAGGGTGCGTAAGAGCGCGATGTTTTTATTTTTATCATTCACCAACATGATCATGCTCGAGATGATGTTGAAAGCAGCGACTAAAATGATCAGAGTTAAAATCAAAAACATCACTGTGCTTTCAACTTTCAAAGCATCGATGAAGCCTGAGTTAGACTGCTGCCAATCCATGGCGTAGAGGTCAGGATATTTCAGCAAAAGTTGATAAAAATCATCCTTCATTTCATCTAATTTATTTGGATCGCGCACAAAAACTTCAATTCCCGAAGCGGCCTCAGCAAAGCGAAAATGCGTTTGCGCCATTTCAAAATTCATGAAAATTGTGCTTGAATCATACTCATACATTCCGCTGTCAAACACTCCCCCAACTTGGTAAGTCTTGATGCGCGGAATTGCACCAATCAAGGTCTGGCTAGTTTCTGCAGAAATTAATTTAAGATTGTCGCCCACTTTCAATCCCATGTTTTGCGCAACAGCCGAGCCAATCAAAATCGAATTTCTATCCGACAATGCCTCAATATTTCCTGCGGTAATATTTTCTGAAATCAGCTTTTTATTTTTGAGATCATCAACCTTAAGACCCTTCACCAACCCGCCCGCATTTTTCTTCGGCGATGACAACATCGCCTGACTTTCAACAATCGGATTAGCAAATTCGACACCAGGAATTTTCTGAATCTCACTCAAAATTTCTGCGTAATTACTGATTTTGTGATTGCTGCTGTAAACCGTCAGATGCGCATTAACGCCAAGAATTCGATTCACCAATTCGTAACGAAAACCATGCATCACCGACATCACCACAATCAAAGTAGCCACGCCAATCATGATCCCAACAAAAGAAAAAATCGCCGTGATCGAAATGAATCCTTCTTTGCGTTTTGAACGAAGATAACGGAAGGCGATGAGGAATTCGAGCTTACTGAACATTATTTACAAAGAAATTTAAGTTTTACGTGCCTCTGCAAATCCCTTTCGAAATTTTTCCAATCGGAATCAGCGGCATCTGCAATTTCAGGATCAGCCTTACTTGCAATTGCAACAGCAACAAACTTCTTATCATCCTCATCAAACCCTCTTAAAGCCGGGTTCAATGGAAAATCAACATAATTACCTGCCTCATCTTTTTCCAATTCAACAAGGTTAACTAGTCTTGGGTTGCCCATGGAGTTAATCAGATAACGCAAAAATTCATTGCCCGGCTTTCTATTCTCAAACGGCTTATTCTTCTTGCGATATTCTGAGAGAATCTCCCCAGCTAAATCGAGGCATATCGCGCTTTTACTCTGCTTAACCCCAATCAGAAATTTTGTAGCATTATTCACGCACTCATCTCCAACGTGATTAGCCTTTCCACTCGCAACAAGAAGAACATTTGTATCAATTACATAACCTGATTTCTTTGCGGGTTTTTCGTATGACATTTAAGACTTTTCTTTCTTAGTTTTTTTTTCTTCTAAATAAGAAATAACGCGGTCCGCGGATTCACCCAGCATATCCCCAAAAAAGTTTTCTGGCCAATTTTCAATATCACCAGAATTACTAAGTCTGAGCTCCTCAAGTTTCGATACGCCAGATTCGTTTTCACAAAAATAGAGTTTAGCAAAATCTTTTGAAATTGTGCGATCGGCAATTCTAGTTTGGATTCTGGTTAAGAAATGCTCGCTATGACTTTCAATAATTACCTGGATATTCTCATCCTTGACAACATCAATTATTATATCCGCCAATTCGAGCTGAGCCTTAGGATGGAGATGAATTTCAGGCTGCTCCAGCAATAAAGTTGCCCCAGATTTTGCATAAAAAAGCGCAGTCAGAATTGGTAAAATTTGCGAAACACCGAAGCCAACATCTGGCAATAAAACTTCTGTCGATCCCTTGGTTTTCTTGACCAAAACCTTGTAGTATTCATCATTAATTTTTGACATTGATCTAACTTTAAAACTTTCAATAAGCCCCATTTTCTTCAATGCTTTAGCAACTTTATTTTCTAGGCCCCCTTTTTTTAAATTAGACGCGATAATGGCATCCACAGCAAGCTCACCCTCGGTTCCGAGTTTAGTTGGATGATTATTGCGCCACTGATAATTGCGCTTAGGAGACTGCCTTAGCGGACCTATGTATTCAATTCCGTATGCGAATGGAATTAAGTATTCATATCGCCAATACCTACCAATAAAAAATTCGCTTTCTTTACCACCCTTAAGAAAATTGTTCGTTCCATTTTGCAGATCATCCATCCTTCTCTGCAGAAAAGACATTTTGCCGGAATCTTTTTTTGAAGAGTCTTGATCAATTTTGAGCTCATTAATTTTTGTCTCTTTTATTTCTAAATTTTTAATTACGACATTCCCACCCTCTTCCGCCACTTTGGCCGTAAAACCTTTTATAAGGCCGCCAAAAGGAAAGCTGTCCTTCTCTCCACCTTCTCTCGAGATCCAAAACTCGATTGCATTTTTCTTATCATGATTAAACACAACCTCTTTGAAATTCCCAAGATCAACTATGCCATTAAACTTAAAAATCTGCCCGGAATAATCTTCTGCCTCCACGGTCTGCTTTAGCATCAGCAAAAATTGCAAAAGAGATGTTTTACCTGAGCTATTACCCCCAAAAAACATGGTTATTGGCGCCATGTTTATTTCACCCGTATCTTTCCAGCTTTTAAAATTTTTAATTCTCAGTTTTTTTAACATAGGTCCGGAAGATTAAGTTTAAGAAACGCCTTTTGAAGTCGAATATTCAAAATTGTAAGCCTGATTTGGATAAACAACTTTGTGCAAATCATGCGCTGCTGTTGCAGCTTCGGCAAATCCCGTGAGGATTAACTTCAGTTTATTTTTGTAGGTCGCGATGTCGCCGATGGCGTAGATGCCGGGCTCTGATGTTTGCATTGTTGAAACATCAACGTCGAGATGATGTTTGTGAAGGCTTAGACCCCAATCAGCGATTGGGCCGAGTTCCATGGCTAGGCCGAAGAATGGCAGCAAATAATCAGCTTCGAGTTTTTTTACATTGCCGTCGAAATCTTTTACCAAAACCGCTGAAAGCTTGCCGTCTGAGCCTTCAAGACCATCAAGTTGGTAAGGAATTACTAACTCGATTTTTCCTTCTTCGGATAATTTTTTCATTTTGTCGGCGCTTTCTGGGGCGCAGCGAAATTTGTCGCGGCGATGAATTAAGTAAACTTTTTTGGCGATTTCTGAAAGGCTAATCGCCCAATCCACAGCTGAATCGCCGCCACCGGCAATCACAATATTTTTTCCAACAAATTCAGCTTTATTGCGCACGGCGTAGAAAATTGATTTTCCTTCAAATTCTTCGAGACCTTCAAGTGGCGGACGATTAGGGCCAAAGGCGCCGCAGCCCGCAGCGATGATCAAGGCTTTGCATTCAATTTGAGTATTTTTTGAAGTCGTAACCGTGAAAGTTCCGTCCGCATTTTTGACAAATTTTTCAACGCGTTGATTCAAGTGGTAAGTCGGATGAAATGGCGTCGCTTGCGCTTCAAGCATCTCGATCAACTCACTCGCTAAAATTTTTGGATGAGCAGGAATATCGTAAATCGGCTTCTCTGGATAAAGCGCGCAACACTGACCGCCAATGACTTCAAGCGAGTCAATCACGTGGCATTTCATCTTGAGCATGCCAGCTTCAAACACTGCAAATAAACCTGTCGGACCAGCGCCAACAACAACCAAGTCGGTTTTGTGAATTGTCATTTTCTTAAAAATTTTTTAGAGGAAATACTTCGTGCAAAACTATAACTACCTTGCTTTTAGTTAAACCAAAAATATTTTTTTCGCATTGCGAGCCCGCATCTTTCCTTGTTGCAAAGCCTTGCGCAATCTCAATATAAACAAAAATGTTAAAAACTGCTTCACTCGGATTTCCGAGAATTGGTGCTAATCGCGAACTTAAAAAAGCCGTCGAAAGCTATTGGAAAAAGGCCTCAACTGCTGCTGATTTGCAAGAGGCCGCGGCGGAAATTAGAAGAAAAAATTGGGAAGAGCAAAGAGCAAACGGGATTCATTTTATCCCTTCGAACGACTTCTCTTTTTACGATCAAATTCTAGATGCTCAAACTTTGCTTGGCGCAATTCCTGATCGCTTCGCTAAATTTTCTGGCCTTGATCTTTACTTCGCAATGGCACGCGGCGCTGATGAAGTAACAGCGATGGAAATGACCAAATGGTTTGACACCAACTACCACTACATCGTTCCTGAATTCAAAAAAGATCAGCAATTTAAAATCTCTGCTAACAAGGTTTTCGAGGAATTTTTGGAAGCAAAAAAATTAGGAATCGAAACTCGTCCGGTGATCATTGGACCAGTTAGTTTCTTGCTTCTTGGCAAGTCTGTAGACGGCTCAAACAAATTAGATTTGCTCGAAAATCTTCTTTCTGCCTACTTGGAACTTTTCAAAAAATTATCAGAAATTGGCGTGAAAGATGTGCAAATTGACGAGCCTTTTTTGGTTACAGATTTGTCAGCTGAAGT